>NZ_JAPZEI010000004.1:300000-437553 GCF_027257905.1 Coraliomargarita parva | reverse complement strand
GGGCTTTACCGGGGCCTGGCAGGCCCAAAAGCGACGCAAATACCCGCCCAGGGCACTCGCCCTGCAGGGGGCGGACTGGGGCGACCTAGCCGTGATCAAGCCGCTACGAAGACAGGTGTTCAGTTAGGAATTCCAGCATCCGGCGGTCGGACCAATAACTATGGTCCTGATTGAAGGCTATGAATCCCATATGTCCGCCGTTCTTTGGGATTTCCAAGTAGAGGTAGCGATTGCGTTGAGCGGCTTCGACCGGATAGCAACTCGGGCTGAGGAATGGATCGTCCTTTGCATTGACCAAGAGGGTGGGGACCCGGATGTTTGACAATCTGGGACCGCAGCTGCACTGCCGCCAATAGTCTTGAGCGCTGTGGAAGCCGTGAATCGGAGCGGTGTAGGCATTGTCAAATTCACGAAACGTGCGCATGAGATGCAGGCCTTCGTCCGAGAGCTCTCCCGGAAGTACGTCCATTTTGTGCAGAACCTTGGCTCTCAGCGTTTTTAGAAAGCGCTGCATATAGATCCGATTGCTCCAATGTTCCAGTTGGCGCGCTCCGCCTTCTAAATCCGTCGCGACGGAGAACGCGACCGTCGCTTGAATGCGTGCGTCCACATGCCGGCCGAGGTCGCCGAGGTATTTCAGCTGGATGTTCCCTCCCAGGCTGTAGCCGACCAAGGCAATACGATCATATTGGTTCAATGCAAAGACATGCTTCAGTACAGTTTCGAGATGATCGGTTGAGCCGCTATGGTAGGAGGAGAGTCTTCGATTCGGTTCGCCGCTACAGCTGGGTAGGTTCCAGGCCAAGACATGCCAGTCCGCATCTTTTAGGACGGAGGCTGCACCTTGGACATAAGCACGCTGGGAATTGCCTTCCAATCCGTGTGTCAAAATCGCCAAACGTTTTGAGCTACCTTCGCGGTACCAGTCCAAATCGATGAAATCTTCATCCGGTGTTTCGATTCGTTCTCGTTGGGTTGTGATAGCTCGAACTTTACGGAACAGTGCGGGATATATCGTTTGCAGGTGCCCGCTCCAAAAGCCGAACGGCGGACGGTAGGAGGATTGGAGGAGCGGCATGTCCTGATTGTATGGAACTCGCCCCTGAATTGTCCAGTCGTGCTTTGCTCGCTGACAAGGAGGTTGCACCCAGCCTATTTTCAGTTATCGTTAGCTGTTGTAGATAAGTCCCCCTCTGACCCCAAAAATTATGTACCTATATTCCACAGTTAAAATTCTTCTCCTCGGTGGATCGCTTGTTGTGTTGGCCGCCTGTGATAAAAAGTCCGATATGCCCACCGAGCCTGAACCGGTAGATCAAGCCGTCCTCGAAAACACCAAAGCGGAACTTGAGAAGATCACGGAGCAAGCGAAGGAAGATACGGCCGAAGCCATGGCAGCCGTCAAGGACGCTTCGGCGGAGTCTGTCGCCAATGTTAAAGAAGAAGTGATTGAAATCAAAGAAGCCGCCACAGAGAAAGTGGATGCGGTTGTCGACGCTGCGAGTGAAACACTTGACGCGTCCGGAGAGGAACTCAAGTCGATGCAGGAGTCCGCAACTCAATCCCTTCAGAACATGACGAGGAATGTATCCGAATGAGTTTGGTTTTCTAGTAGTCCGGCCCGATTAACTTTTCGATATCCCGACGGTCTTTCTTTGTCGGGCGTCCTCCGCCTTCATGTTTAAAGAGGCGAGCATTCAATCGTTTTTCCCGTGCGGCCTCATATTCGGATTTCGGAGTCAGGTCCTCGGCAAATTCCGGCACGACGGCCGCGCCTACCCGTTTTTCGGTCAAACCTAATACGGAAAGTGTGCGGGTTAGTGTTTTGGTCCGGGCAACTACCTGGTCGCCAATTCGTAGCTTGGCAGAGGGCTTGGCGATACTATCGTTCACCCGTACGGCAGAGCCCCTGCATGCTTCCGTGGCATCCGAACGTGACTTGTATACACGAACCGCCCAGAGCCATTTATCGAGTCGTATGCTATCCATGATGAGCGTCCAACACTTTACGAAACGAGGTAAAGGTGGATTCGTCGAAGAGTACGAATACGACTTTCTGAAGCGATAGCAGAGTGTCCATTCGCTGATAGAGTCCATCGATCAACAAGTGAGCGACTTTATCCACGGGGAGACCAAAGATTCCCGTGCCCATAGCAGGAATGGCAATCGAATGCAGCTGGAGCCGCTCTGCTTCCTTAAGAATGGAGGCCATGCACTGGTCCACCAACTGCTGCCATGATTCGATTTCACCGCAAGGGGCCACCGCGTGGATAACATACTGTTGGGGCAGGTTCCCCGCGCGTGTGGCAACGGCTTGACCGGTCCGGATCGGGGCCAGCGTATCACATTCATCCTGAATCGTGGGTCCTCCCTTGCGCAGGATCGCTCCGGCAACACCCGCCCCGAGGACGAGGTGTTCATTGGCGGCGTTCACGATCGCATCGACTTTCGCGTCGGTGATGTCGCCTTGTTGCAATTCTATCTGCATTGTTCTGTCGGTTCGCGCTGGAGCCGGGAAACCCCGAGCCGTCAGCGATTCTGAAGGGCCGATTTTATTTTTTCCAGTCCTTCCTGCAATCGGCTGCGCGGGCATCCGAAATTCAGGCGTACATGCTGGGGGCCGGCGAAGGGGGTACCATCGGAAAGGCCGACGCCGTGATCCTCGAAGAACTTGATCGGGTTCTTGAGGCCGAGTCGGCTGACGTCGAACCAAGCCAGATAGGTTGCCTGCATGGGGCGGAAAGTGATCTGTGGCAGTTCATTCCGAATGAACGCATAGAGCAGGTTGTAGTTGTCCTTTAAATACGTGAGCAATGCCTGGCGCCAAGGCTCACCCTGGTTATATGCAGCGGTGCAGGCTGCATAGCCAAAACAATTCACCTCGGTAATGATGCCACGGATTGTTTTCTGGAACTGGAGCCGCAATTTCGGGTTTTCAATCACGGAAAAGGTGCACGCCAGTCCGGGCAAGTTGTAGGTCTTGCTGGGGGCCATCAAGGTGACGGTTCGTTGTGCAATCGACTCGCTAAGCGTCGCGGTCATGATGTGCTTGACGGATTCATCAAAGACAAGGTCGCAGTGGATCTCGTCCGAGATGAGCACCAGATCATGCCGTTCGCAGAATTCGGCCAAGGCTGTCAGCTCCTCCCGTGTATAGACGCGACCGACCGGGTTGTGCGGGCTGCAGAGGATGAGCAGTTTCGTGTTCGGTTTGATCGACGCTTCCATGGCTTCGAAGTCGAGCGTCCACTGATCCTTTTCATTTAGGCAGAGCGGGACCTTAATCAGTTCCCTGCCAGCGTATTCCGGAGCGGAAAGGAAGGGCGGGTAAACCGGTGTCGCGGTCATGACCGAGTCGTCCGGTCCGCAGAAGGCATGGCAGCACAGGTTGATCGCCGGTACCATACCCGGGAGGAAATTGAGCCAGGATGCCTTGGCGCTATAGCCATGTTGCCGCTGAAGATATCCGAGGACCGCATCGACCGGTTCATCGAAGGGAATGGTGTAGCCATATACCCCGTGGTTGAGGCGTGCCTGCAATGCCGCAATGATTTCGGGCGCACTGGTGAAGTCCATGTCCGCCACCCAGAGCGGGAGAATGTCGGAGTCCTTGTACTTGTCCCATTTCAGGGAACCATAGCCATTGCGGTCCGGGCAGCTGTCAAAGTCATATGTCGTGTCAGTCATGAGCCGGAAACGATCAACGCGCTTCGATATGGCTGCAAATCATTTTGGCGGTTTCTTATTCACAGGCTGATGATTCAGGGGTTGGAGACGGTATCCACATTGTTTGGCCCGGGTGACGCGTCCCGAAGTGGCGGCTTCGCTTGGACATGCGAGCGACCGGCTGAAGAAGGTCGCCTACGGTGTGTGCCGGAATACGGGGTTGTGTGCTTTGGCATTGCCAGATGCATCGCTTCACTACGGACTCCACGGATGAAACCACGCATCAAGCTCGACGAATCGAAAACGCCCGACGGGGTCAGCATGGCCCTGTACGAACACGACGGTGCCTATTCGATCAGCCTACGCGGGCAGGAGTTGATGCATTCGAAAGCCGCGGCCTCAGAACTGCGACTCGGCGAACTGGGGGTGGAACATCTGGGGGAGGCCAAAGCACCACGCATCCTGATCGGCGGACTGGGGCTTGGGTTCACCTTGAAATCGGTTTTGGCGGGTGTGGGCCCTGACGCGAAGGTCGAGGTGGTCGAGTTGCTGGAACAGGTGGTGACCTGGAACCGGGAGCGCTTGCAGGATTTAAATGGGGGCCTGCTGGACGATCCTCGGGTGAGCGTACGGGTGGCGGATGCGGTTCCGCTTCTGCGCAAGTCACATCCGAATACCTATGACGCGATCCTACTGGATGTGGACAACGGCCCCACCGGCATGGTCAAGGTCAGCAACAATTCGCTCTATTCCCAGAAAGGCATGCGTCAGGTGCGTTCCGCCCTGAAACCCGGCGGGCGAGTCGTGGTGTGGTCGGCGGGGGAGGATCCGCATTTCAAGGAAAGCCTGAAGCGTGCGGGTTATCGCGTGGGAGTGGTTCCGGCGAAAGTGCACGAGCGTGCAAAGCGTGCCGCCTATATCCTGTATGTAGGTGACCGCGATTAGGGCGTCTTTTTAAATTAATGGAACGTGAGTTTGCCGTAATTCGTTCTGGTGTCCCGTTGCAGGAGTGCCCAGATTCGCGGCATGGCATTCATTCAATGTGATTTCTTTTCCGAAGCGCTCGGCTTGAGCTGCAGCATGAACGTAATTCTGCCTCAGGCGACGCGCCAGCAGATCGGGATGAAGGGAGCCGCGGGTATTGGGCCTCACCCCGTGCTCTGGTTGCTACACGGTGCGTCGGACGACCATACGATTTGGATGCGCCGCACTTCGATCGAACGTTATGTGTCCGGTCTGGGGATCGCGGTAGTGATGCCTGCCGCGAATGTCAGCTTCTACCAGAACATGGCCAGCGGGCCCCAGTACGGCACTTTCATCAGTGAAGAACTTCCGGCTATCGCTCGGTCCTTTTTCCCGCTGTCGGACAAGCGCGAGGACAACTTCATTGCGGGGCTATCGATGGGCGGCTATGGTGCCATGCACGTCGGCTTGAGCCATCCCGAACGCTTTGCCGCGGTGGTGAGTCTTTCCGGGGTACTTGATATTGCGGACATCGCAAAGGAGGATGATCCAGGGCGGCAGAACTGGATGCGCACGGTCTTCGGGGAGGAGTATCCGGACCTGAAGGGGCATCCCGCTGACTTGCTGTCCAAACTGGAAAACCACAAGGCCACAGGGACCGACCTTCCGAAGCTGTTTGCCTGCTGCGGGCGGGAGGATTTCCTTATCGAGCACAACCGTACTTTCAACCGCAAGTGTGCAGAGCTGGGTATTCCCCTTGAGTACATAGAGAACGAGGGCAGCCACGAGTGGGGCTACTGGGATGTCATGATCCAGGATGTTCTCAAATGGCTACCCTTGCAGAAAGCCTAGTTCTTCAGCCGTCCGACTGCACGATCTTGCCTGAATCGAATCGAAGCGGTTCTAGCGTTTCCTTTTGGCGGAGCGCTGGACCTTGGCGCGGAGAATGTCCTCTACGGCGATCAAGTCGCGGGGAAACTTCGAGTTGAAGCGGCGCAACTTGCCTGTTTCCGGGTGCACGAAGCCCAAGGAGGACGCATGCAGCGCCTGCCGTTTGCAGTCGTAGGGGAGGCCCTTTTTCTCGTTGGTCGCGCTCTTATAATCCGGGTGATAGAGGCGGTCGCCCAGCAGGGGGACACCGGCCTCCGCCGCATGGATGCGGAGTTGGTGCTTCAAGCCTGTCTTCAAGCGCAGCCGCAGTTTGCTCACCGTGTGGGTGTCGCCGTGTTTACCTGTCGGCCATGTGATTTCCTCGACGACTTGGTAGCTGCTGATTGCTTCGGTGGCACCGTCCACTTGGTGGTCGTAGGTATGCTGTTCCATGCCTGCCTCATCGAGCACAAACCAGCTGCGCCACTGGCCTTTGAGCTTGTCCAGTTTACCGTCGCCCAGCGCCATGTATTCACGCAAGAAGCTATGGTCGCGCACTTGCTTGACCAGATGTTCCCGTGCCTTCGGGTTCATCGCAAAACAAAGCAGGCCGCTGGTGTACTGGTCGAGGCGGTGGACCGGCAGCGGTTTGAGAGCCCTGCGGTTCACCCGGTTGCGGTCCAGTTCCGCGGCTCCTTTGCCCTGCAGGTAAGTGTCGAGGACCTGAAGGGCCGAGTTCTGATTGCTGTCGGGCAGCGGGACCGAAAGCAGGCCGGGACCCTTGTTGACGATCGCAAGTGAATTATCGATGTAAAGCAGGTTGACCTGGGCGTGGATACGGGTCGGCATGCTCTTGAAAAAGACCGTGGGCTTCGAATCGCCGAGTCCCAGTCGCTCTCCTGGATCTTCCATTCGAAGGTGAGGTTTACGGATCACCTCTCCGTCGAGCTGTACGCGTCCATGGGCGAACCATTCCTTTAAGCGCTTTTTGGGGCTGTCGGGATGGCGGGCTGCGAGCCACTCAAGGGCAGTCTTCTCGTCACTTTGGTTAGTCATTCTGGTGCGTTTCTAGATATGGAGCGGCAAAGCGCAATCCTGCGATGCGCTGCATTTGGCACGAGTGCGCCCGTATTTAAACAGAGACGCCCTGGCCTCCGCGACCAGGGCGTCCGTTCTGCTCCCGGCAGCCTGCAGTCGGACTAGGCTGCATCCGTGAGGTGCAATTGTTTCAGCACCTCAGGCAGGGATTCTCCGGAAGCCGGTATATTGCCAATCAGGCTTTCCCGATGGCATTTCAACCATGCGGTTGCAGCTTCGCTTCCGGTGCTATGGTGTCCCATACCGAGCAGCCGTCTCCAGTCGTCTTGCCGGTCCACGTTGTAGGCTTGGAGACGGAATTGTCTTGCTTCGTCCTCGCGGTCCAAGCCGATCCGTTCGGCGAGGTCGGCGCCTTCATGCATGCCCACGTTCATGCTGAGTACGCCGGCGGGACGGGCCATATGTGCGGCATCGCCAGCGAGCCAGAGTCGACCCTGGCCGAAGCGTTCCGCGAGGCGGCTCTCAAAGTGTACCATGGCGCGCCATTTCACATCGCTGGAGGACCCGATAAACCAGGGTGCATGGCGGTGGAGCAGTTCGTCGAGGTGTGCGTTGCTAAGTTCGGGCGCGGACTGTGCGCGTTCATCGATAAGGGAGTGATCCTTGTTGAAGGAGCTGTTTTGGGCGAAGCCCGGTTCCATCTGGAAACTGAAGCGGCAACGGCCGTCGGGCAGGGGCCAGAAGATGTGTGTTTTATCCTCCTCGACGATCATCCGCATTTCCATCGGAAGCTTGATGTTGGTCTGGAATTCGAAGACCGCATAGTCCAAGGCCGGGGCGATTTCCTTGAAGTCGATCCCCGCCGAATGCCGGGTGGGGGAGTCGAAGCCATCCGCAGCGATCAGGTAGTTGGCGTGGTAATCCAAGACCTTGTCGACCTGCATCTCCATGTGGGCCACGGCGTAGCCGGTCATACCCTCGATCAGGCGGTCCACGGAAAGCTGCACTTCCTCGCGGGTCTGTTCGATGTTCCGGACGCGGTGGTTCCACATCGGGTTATGGCCCTTGTCGGCCAGGGTGTCGACAAGGATGGCTTCCAGTTCGTTTTGTCCGATGACGGCGAGGTAGGGGTACTTCAAGGGGAGTTCCCCGTAGTCGATCACGCCTTGTTGACGGTTGTGGTCATCAAAGATGGCGGCCCGCTTCAGCTTGAGCGCTTCATCCAGGATCGGCTCGATAATGCCCAGTTGGTCCATGAGCTCCAGGGTTTCCGGATGCAGGGCCAGGGCATAGCTGTGGGTATTGGTGTGACGCTCGCGATCGAGCAGGGTAAAATCAATTCCGCGGTCAGCCAGGACATGGGCTGCGGTGAGTCCAACCGGACCAGCTCCGAGGACGACTACATCGGTGTGCTTCTTATTGAACATGGGGTAGTGGGGTTGACGTGATACGACTGCAGATGCCCGCTTTCGCGAACAATTTGAGTGTATGAGATCGTGCGCGCAGGTCAATCCCCGAATCCGTATCTGCGCGCGTGGGATTCCGCTTACCTGAGCTCTTCTGAGGGGGCTTGGAATGCGTCCGGTCCTGCCTCCGCTGCCTGCTGCCCGGCTGAGTCTTCCGTGAGTTCCGGGCGTCGCAGGATGAAGATCATCAAGATGCTGAAGGCGGCATTCGCGAAAAGGTAGAGCGGAAACTGTAGAACCGGGGGCAGGGCGTACACGATCATCAGGGTGACGGGCCAAAAAATGAGTGAAGTGGCCCAGACCGGCAGCAGGCGGCGCCCTACATTGCCTGGATGCAGCTGCTTGATAAAGGCTGCCGGATTGTAGTGAACCTCGCGGAGCATGAACCAGGAGACGATGAGCGGGATCGTGACCAGAGGGGTGAAGACGAGCTGATCAAAGCTTGTTTTGATCAGCAGGGATTGCCAGTTCACCTGTTCCCCGAAGAGATGGGTCTGCAGGCGGTAGAACAGGTCGACCAGTACGCCGAGCCAAGCCCACATAAGCAGTTGGTGCCCGAGTTCTCCCACTGACGGGGTTGGTTGATCTTTCGGCCGGATGAAGAATTTGAAGATTTCAGGAATGACGCCACCGCTGAACAGCGTGCTGATTGCGGCGAAAACGAGACCGGCGCCCTGCTTGAACTCTGCGATTCTAGCAAAGATCTCAGCGCTGCCGTCCACCCAGTAATAGCACAGGACGACCGCCAAAGCCATCAGCTGGAAAGCAAGGATGGCCGCCCAATAGGTCTTGAAGGCCTGTGAGGCAGGGCCGAAAATACGCTGAAGTGCAGACTGTGAGTGCATGTTCAAAGTGGCACTACTAAGTGGCCGCTTCGGAAATGGGAAGCTGTATCGACCCGAAATGGCTGAAACTATTCAGATTTCAGAAAAAAGCCGGAACCCGCGAGAGGTTCCGGCTGAAAGTAAGGAGTCGTCTCGTCCGGCTTAGTGGCCGGCCTTGGCGATATTGGCACCCTTGGGCTGGCCGATGGCCTCGAGCAGTTCCTCGAACCAGGGCGTGTCGATATTGAAGGGCTTGCCCCCGGCGATGCGCGGGAATTCGATCGCGCGCAGGATGCCGCGATTGTCCTCGTCGTGGCCGATCACGCCGCTGTCGCGGGCGATGGCGCAGTCGACGGCGAGGTCGGTGCAGCTCTTGATCAGGCGCAGGTCGTCGGCGTTGGCGGCGGCGGCACGGGCGAAGTAACCGCTCTTTTGCACGAGCACCTTCTCGGCGTCGAGCATGGCGGCGAATTGCTCGCCGAACCACTTGCCGGGGTTGACCGCGTCGAGCTTGACGTGGCCGAAAGCATCGCGCGGCACTTCTTCGCCGGCGGCTTCCATTTCCTTGATGATGGTTTCGACGCCGGCACCCTCGGAGATGAAGATATTGACGTTGTCATGCTCGTCCATGACGGCCTTGAGGCGTGCGGCCTCGGCCTTGATGTCGACATCCATTTCCGGAATGAAGATGGCGTGCACATCCTTGCGCATGGCGGTCAGACCCACTCCGTCGGCCCAATCGAGGGCGTCGAGGCGGTCGCGGTAGGCCTTGGCGGTGGCGGCGGTCAGCCAGCCGCAGTTACGCCCCATGACTTCGTGGATAATGAGCATGCGCGGGTTGGCATTGTGCTCGGCGACCACGTTTTCGAAATACTTGGCACCTTCTTCGGCTGCGGTCCAAGCGCCCAGGCTTTGGGCGATGGGGAAGACGTCGTTGTCGATCGTCTTGGGCAGGCCGACCACGGTCAGCGCGTAGTCATTCTCGGCCAGATAGGCCGCGAGATCGGCTGCTGTGGTGTTGGTGTCGTCCCCGCCGATCGTGTGGAGCACGTCGACACCGTCCTTAGTCAGCTGGTTTGCTGCAACGGTTAGCGGGTTTTCACCTTCTTTGACCAGACCGCGCTTCACGCAGTCCTTCACATTGGTCAGCTTGACCCGGCTATTGCCGATGGGAGAGCCCCCGTGCTTGTGCAGCGTGGCCGCATTGGCGCGGATCTCGGCTGTGACCTTGATGCTGTCACCCTGCAGCAGGCCCTTGTAGCCGCCGCGGTAGCAGATGATCTCGATGTCCGGATGGAGCTCTGTGTAGCGCTCGATCAGTCCGCCGATAGCGGACGAGAGGCAAGGGGCGAGGCCGCCTGCCGTGAGGATGGCAACTTTTTGAACGGGTTTGGTTTCAGCCATGATGTTTTCTGGTTTAGGTTGAACGAAAATTGCGGAGCGTGGCTTTTTGAGCGCTTTACCGCTGAAGCGCAAACATGAAGCGCAGGGAATCGACGGCGTCCAACCTCTAATCAGACGAAAAGCGGGTGTTCAGTTTTACTTATCAGCCAAATCAGCCTGAAAGGAGCAGAAGGAATTCAAGCTTTGGTCCCTTTATCCGGCATAGAGGTTGTCCAGGGCCTGCTTGTTGTTTTTCCGGTATATGTAGAAATCGCGGTCGATGCTGATCACTTTGTCAATGTGCTCATTACCGGACACCAGGCTTTCTTTACCGACAATGCGCTGAGTCAAATCGCAGCGACTACGCTGGCGAACCTCGATGAATTGGCACAGGCGGGCTCTTGTGGAAACGTGGTGCCTTTGCCTGCTTCCTGATCAGCTTTCGAGTAGGGACTTGAGCTTCGGGGCATGTTCGATGCCCATCAGTTCGCTTCGCTTGACATAGATGATCGCATCGGACTTGCGGAGGTAGTCCATAAAGCCAAAGCACCAGAGCAGCACGCCGAGCCCTAGTAAACCCGCCGTGAAGCGGCCGAGTGAACCAGTCGTCAAATAAGCGCAGAGCGCGACGAGGTTGAAGATCAATCCGATGTAGGCAAACTCAGCGACATAGGTTTTCTTACGCTTCAATTGTAAGCCTTCGTTGTCTTCGAAAATAATTTCCCATCCAAGCTCAGAGGCCCGGCTGAGGAATTCATGACGGTAGTCTGTATCGTCGCTCATGGTGATTTGAGATGCTACTGCCTCAATTGGTTGGGTCCAGCTTGCGGAGGCCGATCATGTAAAGTTTGCCATCCTGCTGAGCCTCCTTCGATCTTTTCCTCGAATTTGATCTCCGCCATTTTTTTTGGCTCTAAATTGATGACGTAAGTGGTTCCTTCGATTTCCACTGGCTTGCTGAGTCGATCTAACATCATCGGGTAAATATCGACAATTTCGATGCTAGTGAGTCTCCTCGGGATATAGTGCTCTCCAAGCTGCCCTTGGTGCTGAGTAGCTCTTTGGTGGGCATGTCCTCGTAAAGCCAGATCGAGTTCAAGGCTTCTGTGGAGACGCTTCTGTTTTGAATGAAAGATTCAAATCGTTGTTTGAACTCGTCGCCGGCTGTTCCCGCTACGAGTTGACTACATGTGATTGCAAAGAGTATGACTAGCGTGATTCTCCGGTTCATTGATTGGATTGTTGAAAGTTTTGAGCGGCTGTCCAACTCCTGAGTTACAGAACCTTAACTTTGCCGGTGTATCGATTCAGGATCGTTTCGAATAATCGAATGCCAATGGATTCAGGACTCCAGTGTGAAATGGCTCGTTCGTTTGTGCCGCACTTGAAGTAAACCACGATGGATCTGCCATCGAATCCGGCTTTACCGCTGCTGGCTGGAAAAGTTTGCATCAGATCGGAGGATAAGAGCTCGATGAGAAATTCCGCATCCACTCTACTAATCGTTTCTGTCGAGGTCTCTGTGTTGATTCCGAGAGCCGTTTTCTCGTCTAGATTGATCAAAACCAGTGAGGTGACGATGCCCCATGGTTGATTCGCAATCAGCAGGTAATTGCCATCCGGGATCGCTATTTCTTTAAGTTCAATAAATCGATCAACTGCATAGTTGCGGGTGTTTTCATATCTCGACCGCTGGATGTGCCTGTATTGGGCAGGCCAAGTCGGGTCGATCGGGCTCAAGCTGAGATTCATAGTCTGTGGCTTTTCCGGGCCTTCAGTTGTCTCTGCATCGATCTTGTTCCGGTGCTGTATGCTTGGAACATAAATGATATAGCCTAAGAGTGTCAGGGTCTGGATGAGAATGATCCAATTCTTTAGCTTTTCTTTCATCGTGCCAGAGCGAGGGAACGTTGTGCCGATTATGGCTGAGTCGGGGAAGCTCGTGGGGAGAGTTCCACCAAGTAAAGCTTGCCGTCGATTTCGCCTAGCGGCCACGACCATTTGAACGGCGTTCCCTCCATTCGTTTTACATAGGTTACCGAGAGCAACTTGCTTGGTGTCGGCCTGTAATCGTAGCTGACTCCGTCCAATTGATTCTTCGGAGTGCCTTCGGGAATGCTGAAGTCGATGATCTCGATCTTTTCGATGCCTCTTAACATCGCATCTTTGATGCTTTCCCGAATCCGGTCATAGATGACATAATGGGTGGTTGTTTCTTCGAAGCTCCATATCTTCTGAAGGGCTTGTGGTGTCATCTCTTCTGCCTCGATGACATCGCGAAAACGTTGTTCGAATTCATCTTCGCTGGGGCCTGCAAACAAGCCGCAGGTCGTGAAGTAAAATAAGATGATCAGGAGAGGCGTCGTTTTCATTTATGCTTGAAGTCAGTGCACTGTGTCAGTGCGACTCCTCGTTCTTTTGTTTCGCCAGCAGCTCTCTGTTTTTTTTAATTGCAGAATGGACGTAGGGAGGCGCGTCTTCCGGGACATCAGGTGCAGCTACGAGCGTAAACCGAACCCATTTCGCCTGGTCTGCTTCTTCCTGAGCCTTAGGGTCGAGAAAATACCCAAAATGAGGATCGGCAACTTTGATTCCCAAATCCGTGTCACTGAAGAGCACGACGAAAAGTGAATAATCGATTTCACCACTAGGCCAACCTCCGCTCCTTTCGAAACCGTTGGTATTCAAAAGAGCCTTATGGGTGATCTTTTCTTTGTCGTCATCGATCAGAATGTTAATTTCCTGATTTTTGTAGTCGGAGAGAAACTTTACGGTTCCACCAGGCCTCGGAGTTTTAAACGCACTGAACCAATCATCATGGCCCTCGGAGGTTTCCTTGTGGAAGAAAAAGAGTTCTCTGGAATGATGGAATGTTTCCGGAATCTCGATGATCGCCGGAAACAGATTCAAGGCGAGGGCAAGTTCATCGGCGTTAACCAACTCTTTATCTTTTTTACAACCACTTGCCGCGAAGGCGAACAGTAGGACTGCGGGGATAAGATGTCTCATGAAGTGTTTGCGGGATTAAAGTGAGTTATAGAATGGGTGGCAATGGCTAAGATTGGTTAGCTTGTTGCGTCGGGCAAGGTAGCTTTTGTTGGGTTTCTGGAAAACCCTTTTTCGTCGCTCTGTTCCAGCCGTGGGATCCGTATCGCCGGTGCGGGTCCGCGTGTACGTTCGGTTGACCGGTTAAAACGGGTTGACTGCTTGCTACATGAACTGGTCGAAGGTGTGGAGGTAACCGCCGTAGATTTTAAAGATGCTGTAGATGATGATGGCGGCGACGAGTGCCATGACGGCGCTGGGGTAGAGGAAGGCGGCGAAGGTCATGGCGCGGTTCGCTTCGTCCTGAAAGTTTTGTCCGGCCTGGTGGAGACTGTGGTCGAGTGAGCCGGAGCGTGCACCGGTGCGATAGAGCGTGACAAAGAGGGTGGGGAAGCAGGGGTATTGGTCGAGGGTATGGGCGGGATCGTCGCCGCTGGCGAAGACAGGTTCGAGCCGGCGGATGGCTTTGCGGATCGCGGGGTCATTGACGAGTGTGGCGGAGGTACGCCATGCTTGCGGCGCACTGATGCCTACTTCGATCAAGGTGCCGAGGGAACTGCTGAGGTCGGCCATCGCCTGGGCCTTGCTATAACGTCGGAGCAGGGGCAGGCAGCGCAGGATGCGGGGAAGAACGGGGCTCTCTATTTTTGCCATGAGAGCCATGAGGGCGATGAAGGTCCACAGAGGGATGATGAGTGCGGCGGTGCCGAGCAGATGCTGCATCCAGTTCCAGTGAAAGCCGTTTTCGTAGTCGATCATCGGCACGAGTGGCAGGATGAGTGCGGCGATATGAAAGACGCCGAGCGGATAAAGCAGCCCGACGACCAGTTTCAGCAGGTTGCCGCTGATGCCACGGTGGCGTTCGCCCAAGCGGGCGCAGGTCTGGGGTAGCCGTCCGGTCTCGTGTGCGGTGAGGAGAAAGACCCGGTCGGCTCGCGGTAGCCAGTTGTGTCGAGCTGCAAAGGCCTGCTCCAGACTGGTGCCCGCCTCGATGGATTCGGCCAGACGAATGCGATCTCTCAGGGGAGGGCCGCCCGCTTGCCGGATCGACTCGGCCAAGGTCATGCCAGCTTCCAATAGCTGGGCCAGCTGTTGATACCATTCGGCGAGTTTCTTGTGGGAGAGCATGGTGTTTGAGAAGGATGAAGGCTGAGACCTGGTACCTATGAGATGCGGGATACGGGATACGGGATACGAGATACGGGATACGGGATACGGGATGCGGGTGGCTTTGTCTGACTTCCTTTTCGTGGGTACTGGTGGGGAGTAGGATTAGGAGGACGTGTTTGGGGACCTTTGCTGGTGGGTGAGAGGGGGGAGCTCGTCGAAGGGGAGGCCGGGTTTGCGGAGGGCGATTTTCTGGCGGCAGGCTTGCTGGAGTTCGCGCCAGCGGCCCCAGTCGTAGTCAGGGGCGGTGGCGATATGGGCGAGGAGACTGAGCCACTCGACGCGGGCGCGTTCGATATCGCCGAGGCTGAGTTCCTCGTCGAGGTAGGTCTCGGCGCGGCTGCTCCTGTTTTCGACATTGTAGAGGATTTCGCTGGCGCCGTCGCCGTAGTCTTCGGGGAGCCCGCGGCGGAGATAGCCGGGAATGGTCCGGAGGCCATAGCGTTCCTGGCAGACGGCTGCGAGGGGCCGGCCCGCCAGAGCGAGGGCTGCAAACCGGTGGCCGGCCCGCAAGTTTGCGAGGTCATAGATCAATTCCTCGACTGCGTAGCTGGGTTCTTCCAGTGCGGCGGCGACGGCAAGGCCTTCACCGTGATTGAAAAAGGAGAACAGGATGCCGCGGCGGGTGGGGCTTGCCCGTTCGTCAATCAGTCCCAGGGCGTACCAGTATTCCGCTGCACTGTGACAGGTGCCTGCCGCGGCGCGCGCCGGTTCGGAGGGACTGTCGAAGCTGCCGGCGATCTGACGTTTTCGCAGTTTCGGGTTGAGGAGGCCTTTGCCTTCAAGATCGCGGTAGGCGTAGATCTCGGCCTCGGCGTAGTCGAGCCGCGCGATGAGTTGCCCCTTATGCGGGTTCAGCTGCATGCAGCGACCTCCGCGGCTTAGCAGGGGGAGTTTTGGCACGATCCGCTTCTCGATGGCCTCTAGGGTCCACCGCTTGGGGATATTGGGCTTCCTGCCCTCATGGCGTTCCTGCTCGCGGAGGGCCTTGAGCAACCATTTGGAAAGCGTCAACCGGTCGTCCTTGGTATCGTCAGGGAAGGTTGCGATGGGGGCATCCAGTCCGTAGCGCCGCTCGCGTCCCTTGCCGGACTTCCAGAGGGTTCCGATGCGGATGCTGCTGAGAAGTCCCGGGTGACTGAGGCCCGGCAGCCAATTTTCCCCGCTTCGGTAGAGGGTATCCTTAAGCTTAAAGAGAACGGGTGCCCGTTTGCGCTCCCAGACTCCGGCCGAATTGGCGAATTCGACCACGGTGCCACCGGAGAGCGGCTGCTCCGTGCTGTGCGGGGCACCTGTTTGGGGCGGCTGAGCTTTCCTTTGGAGGAGAAAGTCCTCAAGCCCGAGCCGGATCCGTTCCCGGGCAAAGAGGCGGCCGACGACCCGGCGGGTGGCCTTGAGCGGGGGCTCTCCGGCTTGTGCGGCGGCATCCAGCACGGTGATGAGTGAGGGCCAGTCGACGGTACTGCCGCGCTTGAGTTGGAGGGGGCGTGCATCCTGTAGGCGTGGCAGTCCCTCAAGATAGAGTACAGTTCCGCGCTCATCGAGTCCGCGCCGGCCGGCGCGGCCGAACATCTGGAGCAACTCGTCGGGGCGGAGGAGGCGGTGGGCATCGGCTACCCTGTATTCCCGTTCCATCACGAGTACCGAGCGCATGGAAAAATTAATACCGGCGGCCAGCCCGGTGGTGGCGACGATGACCTTCAGCTGGCTGTGTTTGGCCAGCGGTTCGACCAGCCCGGCCCGCTGGTTGTAGCGCATCCCGCTGTGGTGGAATGCGACCCGGTTTTTGAGGCAACGGGTCAACTCGTTGCCGGCCACGGCTTTTTGCTCGGGAGTCAGAACAATAGGATTTTCTTCCGGGAGCGCGGCGGCGAGGTTCAGGGCGAGGGTCTCGGCGGCCTTGCGGCGTGGCGCGAAGATCAGGATGGGGCCGAGGCCGGCGGCGAGCGCACGAGCCACGTAGCGAGGCCAACGTCCATGAATATCCTTCCGTTTGAGGTCGGGCAGGGCGTCGAGGTGCACTTCGTCGAGTGGGACCGGGCGCTCTTCATGGGAGACGCAGACCGCATTGCGATCGGCACGCCGCAGCCAACCCACGATGTCGCCGGTGTTGGCGACGCTGCCGCTGAGTAACAAGAGCTGGGTCTCCGGCGGACTGAGGGCGATGGCCAGCTCATAGTTCACGCCCCGCGAAGGGTCGCCGATCATCTGGTATTCGTCGATGACCAGGAGCTGCGGGCCCCGGCCCGAAATGAGCCTGCGTTTTTGGGCTTCCAGGGTAGCGACGATGACCGGAGCATCGGTATTGTGGCTGACATCGCCGGTTTCGATCCCGACGTTCCAGCCCTTGCTACGCCATTCGTGGAGTTTGTCGTTGGCCAGCGCCCGGGTGGGCACGGTGTAGACCGCTTTGCCGCTGAAGCCGCCGGCCATGAGCAATTCAAAGACAAAGGTCTTGCCCGCGCCGGTGGGGGCGTGGACGACCACATCATGCCCGGCCCGTAGCAGGCGGACGGCCTTCTGTTGCCAGAGATCCGGCACGGTCAAAGCACTGGCAAGGCTGTCCTCCATCCTGCCAGCGTCGTGGTAAAACCGATCGCTGTAAAGTCTGCGGGCGGTTTTGAACGAAAGATTTACGGGGAAATAAGAGTCGTGCGTGGTTTTTGGCTGCGATCCAGATCATGCAATGCAATCCGGCTGGGGGTCGATGGCGTGTGGGGACACACGCACGCTACCGTGCTACCTTGTATGGGCGGTTGGGCGGGGGAGGTTAGGAGCAGGAGTCGAGGCACGAAAAAGCCCCGGCGGAGCCGGGGCTTGGAAAGTCAGGATGTGATAGACGGTTATTTGTCTTCGTCGTCTTCCTCGTCCTCGTTGAAGTCTTCATCCGGGGGAGAGGTGGTTTCCTCGTAATCTTCCTCTTCTTCGTCTTCGTCCTCGTCCCACTTCATGGTTTCGTCGGCTTCGATATCCTCTTCCTCGCCGGCATCGACGTCGGCCAGGTCCTGCTCGAGTTCTTCGTCTTCGGACTTGGGGCCGCCTTCCTCGTCGTCGTCCAGCTCAAAGCCTTCCGGTACGTATTCGAGGATGGAAGTGAGTTCGTTAAAGAAGTGAGTGGCGCGGCCTTCCATGAAGTCGGCATTTTGAGCCTCACGGATTTCCTCCTCCAGTTCCTCGACGGTGAGCTTCTGGGAAAAGTCGATCAGGTCGTTGAGCATCTTTACCCGCAGCTTGGTGACGTGGTCGAGCAGGTCGGCATAGGGACCCTTCTCCTCATCCATCACGTCGGGGAGGGCGAAGAGTTGCTCCTCGCTGTCGAGAATGCTGTCCTGCACACGCTTGAGATAGACGGACTTGTCCTTCTCGATGCTTTCAATCGCGAAGGGATAGAAAGCTTCTTCGACGATTTCGGTTTGGAGACCGTAGTCATGGAGCGGTTCAAGCAGGTCGAGGATATGCTGGAACTGACGAGGGTCGATAATGGCGAGGCCATCAATGTCCCAATGGATGGGATCGCTGATCTCCTTGATCCACCAGTTCATATCTTCGCCCAGACGGGCTTTGCACCATGAGAGTTTTGCGGTAGCGTTGGGCATGCGTTCGGAAGTCTTATTTACGGAATTTCGGGAAAAGAATCGATTGGTTACAATGTGAGCGAATTCACTTGGTTTACTAGGGGTTAAAGACTCCCTTTCGGTCTTGTAAAGTGCTTTGTCAGAAAAATTTCCGTGGCGCGTTTTTCATTGTTTTGGAGGAATCAGCTGTTAGCTTGCGCCCTTACCTCGAAATATTGGAAGAACGCACGAGTCATGGCATCCATCTACGAAAATATTATCCGCCCGCTTCTATTCCGCATGGAGCCGGAGCAAGCACACGATCGAGGCCGCACCCTGTTGATGACAATGGGGAAGGTTCCCGGCTTGTGTCCCATGTACCGCCGTTACAATCAGGTACGCTCCGACAAGCCGGTGCGACTCTTTGGCTTGGACTTTCCGAATCGTGTCGGCCTGGCTGCCGGCATGGATAAAGACGGGGAATTCGCCCGCGCGGTGGAAGCGCTGGGTTTCGGCCACGCCGAAGTCGGCACCGTCACGCCACAGGGGCAACCGGGCAATCCGCGCCCGCGTCTTTTTCGTTTCCCGCAGTATGGTTCGCTGGTGAACCGCATGGGTTTCAACAACAAAGGGGCGGAGGCGATGCTTCACTCCCTGGAAAAGAGCTATCCGAAGGGGAAGCGCGGTATGCCGGTCGGGGTAAACATCGGCAAGGCGAAGGCGACGCCCCTGGACAAGGCGGTCGAGGATTACTTGAGCTGTTTCCGCACGCTGGCGGACCAAGCCGACTATTTTACGATCAATATCAGCAGCCCGAACACCCAGGGCTTGCGTGAGCTGCAGAGCAAGGCCTACTTGCGCGAGCTGCTGGTGGCCCTGCGCGACGAGAACAAGGCGCATGCCAAGAAGTTGGGGCATGAGCCGCACCCGCTTTTGCTCAAGATCGCGCCGGATTTGAGCTTCCCCGAGATCGATCTGATCCTGGAGGTGCTGTTGGATCTCGAGTACAGCGGTGTGATTGCGACCAACACGACGATCGCCCGTCCTGAGGGCTTCCCTTCCAGCGAGACCGGTGGTCTCAGTGGCGGCGAGTTCATCCGCCGGCGTTCCACCGAAGTAGTGAATTACATCTACCGTGCGACTTCCGGTAAATTGCCCATCGTAGGGGTTGGCGGGATTGATTCCCCGGAATCGGCTGGTGAAAAGCTCGATGCCGGGGCCTCGCTGGTCCAGATCTACACCGGATGGGTGTATCGTGGGCCGTTCTTCGCCCGCGAGCTGGCCAAGGCCCTGCGTGCCCGGGACAACGATTGGGTCTAAGTCCGCGCTGCTAGTAAAGGGCCAGGATCAGGGCGAGGGAGGGAATACAGAGGACGGTGCTGATGGTGATTCCGCCTGCGGCGAGGGCGACATCTCCCTTGAGCTCCTTGGCCATGATATAGGAGACGGCAGCCGTGGGACTGGCGCTGAGGATCAGCAAAATGAGGGCGGACTGCCCGCTCAGGCCTGCCAGCTTGGCTAGTACCAGCGAGAGGACCGGGAGGATGGACACTTTAAGGATCGAAGCGACCGAGGCGCTGCGGTAGCGACCTTCCATAGAGACGAAGGCCATACTGCCACCGACACAGAGGAGGGCGGATGGGGCGGCCAGTTGTCCGATCAGTTCCAGGCTGTTGCGGATGACGCCCGGAAGTTGAACCGGGAGCAGAAAGAGCAGGACCCCGACGATCGAGGACTGGATCAAAGGATTGCGCAGTATCTGGATTGTGGATTGGCGCAAACCGCTGCGCCAGTCGCTGTGGTGGCTGAACTGGAGGACGACCACGGCCAGTGTGTTGTAGAGCAGCATGGTGGGGGCAAAGACAAAGATGGTCTGCGCCATGGCGTTGGCGACCACCGTTTCACCCTGGTCGCGGAGAGCGAAATAGATAATGGGAATGGCCGCGTAGGCGAGATTGCCCCGGAAGGCGGCCTGAATAAAGGTGCCCATCTGCCAGCGGTCGAGCTTGAGTCCCCTGAAGCAGGCGTAGGCGAGGCCGGAGACGAGCAAGGTGGCGATGGCAAAGACGATGAAGATGCCCCAAGTGCCCTCGGGCACGCTTGAAGCAGTGGAGAGGCTCTTGATGATGAGCGCCGGGAGGGCGACCCAGAAGGTCAGTTTGTTTAATTCGTTGAGAAAGCTTTCCGAGATGAATTGCCGTTTGGCCAAGAGAAAGCCCAGGCCGATCAGGAGGAAGACCGGTAGGAGTGTGTTGATGACGTAGGCCACGGAGCAGTTCCTTGGCTAAGGCGTCCGGCTTTAAGCCGGAGCCAGGTTGGCGTCGGCTTCGTTCTGTTTGGCCTGTTCGGCCAGCATGGCCTTGCGTCGCGCGCGCACATCAAAGCGGTCGGATTGTTCGTCGGCGTGGTAGGAGGAGCGGACCAGCGGGCCGGATTCACAGACCCCAAATCCGATCTTGAGGGCATAGTCCTTCCAGTGCTGAAACTCCTCCGGAGTGACCCAGCGATCAATCGGCTCATGCTCCTTGGTCGGTTGCAGGTATTGCCCGATGGTCAGAATATCGACACCAACGGCTTGCATATCCTGCAAGACCTCCTCGATTTCATGTTCCTTTTCGCCGATGCCCAGCATGATGCCTGACTTTGTGATGAAGCCACGGGACTTGGCATGTTCCAAGACCCAGAGCGAGCGGTCGTAGCGGGCGGTCTTGCGGATCGGGCGTTGCAGGCGCTTCACCGTTTCGAGGTTGTGGTTGAAAATGTCGGGGCAGGCATCAAGGACGACGTCGAGGTACTCCTGTTGGCCGCGGAAATCGGCCGTCAGTACTTCGACCGCGCATTCCGGGATGCGGTTATGTACGGCGCGGATGGTGGCGGCCCAGACGGAGGCACCGCCATCCTTGAGGTCGTCACGGGCGACCGAGGTGATGACGGTATGGGTCAAATTCATGCGTGCGATGGATTCGGCCACGCGTGCCGGCTCCCCGAGGTCCAGCTCGGTGGGGCGACCCGTCTGAATGGCGCAGAAGCGGCAGGAGCGGGTGCAGATGTTTCCCAGAATCATGACGGTGGCGGTGCCGCGCGACCAGCATTCGCCCATGTTCGGGCACTGGGCACTCTTGCAGACCGTGTGCAGGTTGTGACCGTCCACGATCGAGCGCACTTCCTTGTATCCCGCGCTGGTCGGGAGCTTCGCACGGAGCCATTCTGGTTTACGATTTTCCATCAGACCGACCAACTTCCAGAAAAACTTGGCGAAATTCAACTGCTAAACGCGCTTTTACAGCTTCCATGTCGACTGGGGCTGCGAGTTCTTTTTCCATGGAAGTGACGGTTCCGTCAGTGATCCCGCAGGGAACAATCCCGCTGAAATGCTGCAGGTTGGGGCATACATTGAGTGCGAAGCCATGGTAGGTGATCCAGGATCGGACCGCGACGCCGATTGCGCAGATTTTACGGTCTTCCAGCCAGATCCCGGTCTTGCCTTCGCGCCGGCCTGTTTCGAGGCCGAAGTACGTCATGGTTCGGATCACGGTTTCTTCCAAATCGCGCAGATATGCGTGCAAGTCGCGTTTGTGCTGGAGTGAGACGATGGGGTAGCCGACCACCTGGCCGGGCCCGTGGTAGGTGATATCGCCCCCCCGGTTGCTGCGGACAAACTCGATGCCGGCGGCTTTAAGTGCGGCTTCCGACCACACCAAGTGCCGGTCCGCATCCTTGCGCAGGCCGACGGTGTAGACCGGATGGTGCTCGGTGAAAATAAGGGTATCGCCGATCTGCCCCTCCCGGCGTTGCAGTACCATGGCCTTTTGACGCTCGAAGGCATCGCTGTAACGGGTGCGTCCCCAGTCGACCACCTCCAGCTTGGAGGTTGGCACGGATGGTTCTTTTTGGCTGTCTGGCATGGTCGTTTTCGCTCGCCGTGGGGGGCATGCGCGCTGCAAATAAGGATAAGCAATGGATTTTCGGGCGAACTCAAGTCACTTTTCGGAATACGGGGCGCTCGTGATCAGCGGGGGATCCTCCGGTATCGGGCTGGGCTGTCTCCAGAAATTCCGTGCGCTCTGTCCCCGGGCACGGGTCTACAATCTCTCCCGCAGCCGGCCGCCGGGTTTTGTGGACAACGCCCTGAATCAGCATCTCGCCTGCGACCTAAGCCAGTTGGGTTCAATTGAGGGCGCCCTGCAACGCCTGGGCGAGTTGCTGGCGGACAGTTCCGGCCGGATCCTGCTGATCAACAACAGCGGCATCGGCACGAACGGCCGTTTTCAGGATATCGAGCCCGCTTTGCATTTGGCGGTGGTCGACCTGAACATCAAAGGGACGGTGGCCCTCACGATCGGATTACTGCCGCTGCTGACCGAACGCGGAGGCAAAATCGTGACGATTGCCTCGACCAGCGCCTACCAGCCGACGCCGCGCCTTACGACCTACGGGGCCGGCAAAAGCTTCCTGTTGCATTGGTCACTGGCTCTGGGCGAAGATCTGGCGGGGTCCGGAGTGGATACGCTGGCGGTATGTCCAGGCCCGACCTGGACCGCATTTGTGGAAAAGGCCGGGTTTGGCTCCTCACCCAAAGCGCTCTGGGGATTCCAGACGGTGGAGGCTGTGGTGGGGGAAATCTTTCGAGCCATTGCCAAAGGGAAGCGCATGGTGGTGACCGGTTGGATCAACCGGATTCTGGCAAGTGTCTCTTCGATCGCTCCGATTCGCTGGTCGGCACGGGTGGCCGGGTGGATCGTCTCACGAGCTTGAAAATTAAATAATCGCAATACGGTTTCCGGGGGGGGGGCGTCCGCTTTTGTTGTCTTGTTGTCGTCATTCAGTTGCGGGGGGCCGATTGCATCAGTCAAACGCGGTTACGCATGCAGTTTTTGGTGGACCTTGAAAGACGGATTTAACTATATCCTAAGTAGGTACCTGATTACCAACAACTACCTGACTCCTACCATGAAACAAACTCTTATGTGCGGCACCTTGGCCGCTCTGCTTACTCCTGTCCTGTTCGCGGATGATCCGCTGCTCAGTTACAAAGCTGAGATCATCGCAAAGGCGAAGCCCGACGAATGCTTCTTCAGCCTGTACGATCCGGATTATCCCACGAGCGGGCAAAATATCTACGTCCACGACGGGTTGTCGGTGGAACGCGGATACAGCGTGGAGGATTGCCTGCTCGACGGCGGTTTGCCGAAGACGAATCAGAGCTACGTCTGGGGGATGGTGCGCAAGGATGACTTCCTGTGGTGGGGCACCGGACCGAATGTGAACCGTTTGGTGAGCGGGTCCTATTTCGGCTCCAGTACCGCTTCGATCTCAACCGGAAACGGATGGACTTACAACGTTACCGAGCAAGGCACGAGCCGCTTTGTCCGCGAAGGTGTTTTTGACGGTGAAACCGATCTGGGCTATGATGTGTCACCTTCTATCGGGGACTGGCGCCCGCCGGAAGTTTACAGCTACGATCTCGAAAACGATGTGCTCGAGCGCCGGGACCTGGCGATGAACCCGGCCCAGACGGCCTTGCTGTGGCAGACGCTCGGCTTGCGTTCCGCCGGGTATTCGGCTCCGAATGCCACCCACACAGAAGGTCTGGTTTTCCTTGCGGGGCCGAGCATTACGGCGACGAGTCAACAAACCACGGAAAATAACCCGACGGTCAACGGGGTTATCATGTTTGCCTTCGACGCGGCGACACATGCCTGTGTGGATGCCCGCAGTTTTCCGCAGTACTCGAATATCCGGAAGTGGAAACAGTACGACGGCGTGCTGTACACGGCGATCGCGGACCAGAACGGCTCCGGCCAGGTGCTGCGTTGGCTCAATGACCCGGCGCATCCGGACTATCCCTTCGCATTCCAGGTTGTCGGGAACCTCAATGCGGGCGGGGCCGAGCTTGAGGTGCACGATGACGGCGATGGAGCCAGGCTCTTTGTCAATACATGGCCCGGAATCGAGGGAAACCTGGATCTGGATGCGGAGGACTTCGACACTACCATAGTGAATATTATCAATGGGCCCGCCGGACTCTGGCGCAGTCCGATCATTCCTGCAGGTGGCCTGACCAGTGCCCATGCCGGCAGCTGGAAGCTTGTCTGGAGCGTGGTGGACTACGAGCCCGACCTGGTCATTGCGCTGCATTATGGCGGCGGGGCCATGGCTTCCTTTGACGGCTACCTCTACTGGGGCACGATGCACGTGCCGAACACTGCGAATTTTGCCCATGGCATCGCCTACGGGCGTCCTGCTTACGCACCGGTGCCTGTCGAACCCGGGGAAGGGGCGACGGAACAGGAACTTGCCGACTACGAAGCCGCACTGGCCGCTCGGGAGGCCTATGAGGACGCCTTGTCGGAAGACTTCTTCAATTCCTACCGGGCCATCAGTATCTGGCGCGGGCGCAACTTCACGAACAGCGGGGGCGACATCGACCTCTTGTATGGGCGTGAAAGCATGCCGGTGCGGATGAAACGGACCGTCTTTACCGAGAACAACCAACCGCGCAGTGATTTTTACACCTTTAAGTGGGGGACCTTCTTTGGGGAGAACATCGGGAACCTCCGTAATGTGGCCGATGGCACGACCTTCTATATAGGGGGAATCTTCCCTGTCACCTTGGCCGATGGCGGTGACTGGGAAGAAGACGTTCCGAACGTGAGCGGTTATGTGCCGCTCTATGGCCCCGAGGGCATCATTCCGCGGAATTATGGTTACGGAATCACATTCCCCTGGAACAACTACACCTGGACCATGCAGGTGCTGCTGGACAAACTGTATATCGGCACGATGGACTGGGACGGCTTGAACAGCCCGGATCCGGCCGATGGCGCCGACCTTTTTTGCATCCCTTCCTCGGCGGATCCGGCGGTGCGCGTGGCATCGCATGGTGTGGCGAACTGGTCGAGCTACGGTATCCGTACCATCGACGGCGACGATGAGCGGGGTGAGCTCTATCTCGGCATGGCCAATGTACAGAATCTATTCAGCACCGCTGTGGGGGATCCTTTCGATGGAGGCTGGGAAGTGCAACGCCTGAGCCTGCGCTATACGGACGACGACTTTGACGAGCTGGATGACGAATGGGAAACCAGCCAATTCGGTTCGACGGCGGTGGTGAACGATCCTGACAATCATTCGGATAGCGACAAATACTCCGACTATGCCGAGTGGATGATCGGTTCGAATCCCCATGACTCGAACAGCTTTTTCTACTCTGTGCTGGAGGCCGGGGCCACGGAGGGGATGCAGAAAATCGAGTGGCCCACACTCAATCAGCGTTACTACACGCTCTACGAAGCCACGGATTTGACAGGTGTCTGGACGCCGGTGGCGACCTATGAGGGGACCGGCAGCCCGGTCAGCCACGAGTTCGACCCGTCCGAAACCAGCGCGAAGTTCTTTAAAGTGATTGTCTCCCTCGATCCGCCTGCTATTTAAGAGCTTGCATGGCACTGTTGCAGATCGAGGCGGCTTCACGATTCTACGAGCTCGGAGAGACCCGGGTGGAAGCGTTGCGTTCGGTCTCGCTCGAATTCGCGGGCGGCGAGTTCGTGGCGATCTGCGGACCTTCCGGTTCCGGTAAGTCGACACTGTGTAACTTGATTGCCGGTATCGACCATCCGGATACGGGGGATGTGCGCTTCGAGGGGCGCTCCCTCGCCAGCCTGGGGGAGCCCGCCTTGGCGGCGCACCGTAATGCGGCAGTCGGCCTGGTCTTTCAGAGTTTCAACCTGGTTCCGGTGCTCAGTGCTCTGGAGAATGTCATGCTGCCCTTGCAGTTTCGAGGGGTCGCTTCCGCCGAAGCGCGCGAATCCGCCCGACGCGAGCTCGAAGCTGTGGGCCTTGAATCGCATGCCGGTCACCTTCCGGACAAACTGTCGGGTGGCCAGCGGCAGCGTGTGGCGATCGCCCGGGCCCTGATTACGCGTCCACGGTTATTGGTGGCAGACGAACCGACTGCAAATCTGGATACGGACAATGCTTCCCGCATCCTGGATCTTATGCTGCGGCTGAACGAGGTGGAGGGGACCACTTTCATCATTTCCACACACGACGAGCGGCTATTGAACCGGATGCGGCGTGTGGTACGCCTGGAAGACGGCCGGGTGGTCGAGGATTGCGTAGGGGAGGCGCAGAAGGGCGAGGCATGATGTTCTGGTTGAGATTCAGCTGGCTTAATTTGCTGCGTAACCGGCGCCGGGCTTTCTTCACGATCTCGGCGATCGCGTTGGCCTACCTGTCGATCAACCTCTTGTCGGGCTTTATGCTCTATGTCTTTCGCGGACTGGAGGATACCTATGTCTACGCTTTCGAGGGAGGCCACCTGACGGTGAGCCCCGCCCACATGGAAGCAGGGCAGGATGCCACGTTCTTTGGTGCAGAGGAACTCGCCGCCATCCTTGACCTGCTGGATTCGCAGGAAGAGGTGCTGCTGGCCACGCCACGGATCCAATTGACCGGATTGTTGAGCAACGGAACGGAATCCACCATCATGATGGCTGAAGCCCGGGATGCGCAGGACGGCCGCCGGATACGTTCGGAAGGCCGCGGCCTGATCCGGGAGCTTCAACTTTATGAAGGGGCCGACCTGGCGGATGCCGGTCCCTATGAGATCGGGGTTTCCTATGGCATGGCCGAGCGTCTTTCGGTGGGCCTGGGGGGCGATGTGATCGCAATGTCGAACACGGTGGACGGCTACATGAACGCGCTCGACGCGAAGGTGGTCCAGTTGCAGGACGCCCCGCTCGAGGTCTTGGACGCGGTGCTGGTGACCATGCCGATGGGCTTCGCCCGTGAGTTGCTGGATGCCGACGGTGCCGGCAAGGTCGTGGTACTACTTCGGCGCGGTGCCTCGTTGGGGGCGATGGAGGACCGGGTCGCACAGTTGCTTGCGTCGGCGGGGTATTCGGTGCGGGTGGAAAACTGGAAGGATCTGCGCGTTTCCTACCATCGCATACGGAACATGTTTCAGGTGATCTTCAGCTTCGTCTTTGTCATCGTCCTGCTCATTGTGGTCCTGAGCGTGGTGAACACGGTCGGAATGGCCGTGATGGAGCGTATTCGTGAAACCGGTACATTGCGGGCCATGGGCCTCAAGCCCGCCGGAGTGGTCCGCTTGTTTGCCCTCGAAAGCATGTGGATGGCATCGATGGGCTGTGTGTCCGGGCTGGTTGCTTACGGACTGGTATGGTCCGCCGTACAATGGTGGCGGCCGACTTGGATTCCTCCGAACATACCGAAGCGTGTCCCATGGGAAATCAGCCTGGCACCGGGAGTACTTGCGGGTTCAGCCATGGTGCTTGTTTTACTAGCCATCCTGGCTGCCTGGTTCCCTGCACGCAAGGCCGCACGGATGGCGATCCCCGACGCGCTCACCCATAATTGATCCCGATGACGCAACGCCTCTTTTTATTTCTACTGATCAGCCTCAGCGTTCTGGGGCGGGCCGCCGGCGAGGTGGATCCTAAGGCGGTCCTAGCCGGTGCGGATGCAGCGCGCGGCAACATGGATGGTGTGCACTGGCAGGTTGAAGTCATGGAAGCCGGAGACGAAGGATCCCGACGCCTACTGTCCGTGCAAGCTATGGGCTTCGATATGGTGGCCGATACACTGGAGCCGCCGAAGCAAAAGGGGCACAAGTTACTGCTCCTGCAGAACAACATGTGGTTCTACAAGCCCGGCCTGAGCAAGCCGGTTCCGGTTTCGCTACGGCAGAAACTGACCGGACGAGCCTCCAATGGCGACATTGCCTCGACCAACTATGCGGAGGATTACGAAATTCTCTCATTCAAGTCCACGGAGTACGATGGGCAGCCTTGCTACCTGTTCAAGCTGCAAGCTGTGAGCCGGAATGTGACCTATGCCCGCGTCGACTACTGGGTGGAACAGTCCCGGGGGGTCGGGGTGCGTGCGGATTATTTCAATACCTCCGGGGAAAAGCGGATCAAGACGGCGAGGATGCGTTATGACAATACCGTACAGTCCGGAGCCGGGCCACGCGTTTTTATTTCTGAAATGGTCATCGTCGATGAACTGGCGTCAGACGGACGAACCATTCTTCAGTTTTCGGAGCCTGAGCTCAAGCCGGTCTCGCCCCGTATGTTCAACCTGCAGGCACTGGGCCGTTAGATGCCATGTGGGTCCGCATTCGAAATAGCTTTACCCGCGGGACGGTGGTTGCTTTCTAAGTAAGCGATATGCGTCGACTCTATACCAATGCTCTCGGTTGCGTTTCCATTGCCTGCCTGGGAGGCAGTTTGACTGCGGAGACCTCCTTGAAGGAATGGTGGTCGGCGCACGGGGACTACACCATCCGCAACCTGAGCTCGGTGATCGCGCAGGAGTATGCACCGGTCGAATTCAACCGGAACAACCTATTGGAGATACCGGAGTACGTGCTCATGAATGAGTTTCGTCCGGATGCCAGCCTGAGTTATGAGCGCGCCTACTTTTCCGTGGCTCCCCGTTTCACCGTCAGTCGTTCCTACTACCAGAGCGGGGGATTGGATGGAAAGAACAAGTCGGACACCGAGTTCTACATCCAGGAATGGCTCGCCCAGGTTTTTCTTCGTCCCGATCTCTCGCTCTCCTACGGGCGCGAGGACCTGCAGTGGGGGCCGGCTTTCCTGCTTTCCCCGTCCAACCCGTTTGACAGTCAAAACGGCCGCTCGGAGCCGAAGACCGAGGTGGCCGCGGCGGATTATGTACGTCTGGTCTGGACCCCGGACTACAACTGGACCTTTTCGTTGATCGCCAACACCGACGACGGACGAAAGACGTACCGTATCGTGGATGAGCTGCGGCAGGACTTTGCCCCCGGCTACGCATTGAAAGCCGACTATGTCTTTGACCGTGGTCTGGCTTCACTCATTGCTTCCACCATCGAGGGCGGGGGCGACCAGGACGATCGTTTGGGTGGCTACCTCAGCTATAACCTCAGCGATGCCTGGATCGGCTACATCGAGGGGAGTCTCTCCGAGGTGGACGAAGAATTGTTGATCGGGGGCAGTTATACCTTGGAGTCGGGCTGGAACCTGGCAGTGGAGTACTTCTACAACAGCAGCGGTTTGTCGAAAGACCTCGACGAGATCGGCTTCGACGAGATCGAGACGTTCATTTGGAACATGGACAACCGGGAGCAGTTCTTCCGTCAGAGATACCTATTGGTGCAGGCGTATCGGAACGACGTCTACAAAAGTCTGGATTTGATCTTCCGCTATACCCAGAACATCGACGACCGATCCCGCAGTTTCCTGACTCACTTGGAATTCGATATTACGGACAATGCGCTGGGTTTTCTTTCCGGAACCTTGAACAGCAGCGGAGGCGGGGAGCTGGACAGCTTGCGCGAATACCGGGTTCAGGCCGGCATCGAACTCGTTTTCTAGCCGGAAAGCTAGAGCTTCACACGAATATGGCCGAGCCCGAAGCCGCTGGCCGCGCCGTAGAGCAGGCAGTCCTTGCCTGATCCGATACTGAGGCGGCTGTTATCCATGAGCCAGCGTAAGGCGAGCGGGATGGCCGTGCTTGCGGTATTGCCGTAGAGGTGGGCGGTAATGGCCACCTTCTCGGGATCCATCTTCATCTCCTTGAAGCAGACATACTCAATCATGGTTCGAGAGATCTGGTGGGGGACGAAGAAATCGACTTGATCCGTGATCGAGGCTTTGGGATCACTCGTGCGCAGCTGGCTGTATTGCTGGAGATAGTTGAGGGTAAAGCGTTTGGCCACGACAGCGAGCTCGGGCATGTCGAGATAGAACCAGGGATTGAGGGCGCCTCCTTGCTGCCGCCAATCGAGTTTTTCCGGCACATGGCAAAGCCGCCAGTGCTCACCAAAGCTCATGAGGTTGATCTCCTCGATGCCGATGCCATCGCCTTGTGCCGCTTCGAGCAGCATCGCCGCTCCGGCATCGCCCAGTGTCAGGCCGCCCATCTTGACCCGGAGCTCCTTAACATCGCCGAGCTCGTAATTGCAGACCGCACTGCCCAATTCACCGCTGCAGATAATGACTCGGTGCGCGGCGCCTGTGGCGATCAGGCTGTTGGCCACGTTCATCGCCTGCAGGAAGGAGTTGCAGGCGTTGGAGACGTCCAGTGCGTTGACCCGCTTGAGTCCTAGCTTGTGCTGGACGATGTTGGCCGTCGCCGGTTCCATCATGTCCATGTCGGTGCTCGCGAATATCAGCGTATCGACCGTATTGATATCCAAGTCGGTGCGCTTCACCAAGCTCATGATTGCGCGGACTGCGAGGTCTGAGGGGACGGTACCCTTCGGGGCGTAAGCGCGGAGATTGTTACCGGTGGTCCGCTCCATGATGCTGGGGAGCGCCTTTTTGAGCTTCACTGGCCCCTGAATAAGCTCCGCAATTTCCTCGTTGGAAACCCGGCGTTTAGGTATCTCTACCCCGATATCGACGATGCGGGATGCCGGAGTCTGGTAGCTCTGCATGCCGTCCAGAAAGTAGCCTGCCTTTGGATTCAATGTGCTCTTTAATTTCAAGTTAGTAAAGGGATTGCCCTATCTACAAACTGCATTTTGATGGGGAGCCAACCAATTTTTGACCTCATTGCCACTTTTACACTCATCTAAACACCGTGTCCGAGACTGAAGCACCCAGCTCGCAAGTCGAGTATTCCAGCCTCTTTGCCCGACTTTTTTTTAAGTCGTTTTTTGAGAATCAATGGGTGATTCCCGAACCGCCGCCGAAATTGCTGTCTGCCTTTCTGCGTTGGTATGAAGGCCTGTGCATGCGGGTGGATTTGACCGAGGTGCCGGTGGACCGGCCGGTTTTCATTATCTCTTTGCCGCGCTCCGGTTCCTCCATGTTGCAGGATGTGCTCTGCTCGCATCCGGCGTTTGCCTATGCCACCAACATGATGGATATCTGCCGGAAGAGTGCGCCCTGTGCGGCCGAGCATTTCCGCAAGCGTTTTGGCTTCAATATCCGGGGGGAGCGTTTTCTCAAGGATAGCGTGCTTGTTGACGGCGGGAGTCCCGCCGATCCGGTCGCGACTTGGGCTGATATCTTCGGGGAGGATTATTTCCATGTCAGTGCGGAGAGCTTTGATCCCGACCGCCTGGATGCGGCCATGACCGAGCGTGCACAAAGGCATGTTCGGGAGGTGCTTTGGAGTTTCGGGCGACCGTACCGGCGTTTCTTTTGCAAGACGCCCTTGCTCTTGCCCTATGCCGAAGTGCTTCGGCGGATTTTTCCAGATGCCCGTTTCATCCACCTGATTCGGGATCCCCGCAGCACGGCCAACTCGATGGTGAAGATCCATCGTTTATGCAACGAGCAGCTGGCCCTTATCCGCGAACGTCAGAACAGGCCCATGCCGGAGGAGCCCTTTGTTCCTTATCCGCGCCTACCCAATTTGAAGAAGTACCTGGATGCCTATGGGCCGGAAGATGTCTCGACCACCGCTCATCTCTGGAATGAGGCGATTGGCTATGTCGACCGCATCCGCGACGATTTCGGGGAGCAGTTGATGGACGTACGCTACGAAGACATCCTGAGCGATCCCGACGGACAACTGGAGGCTTTATTCAAATTTGCGGAGGTGCCGGTACCGGACGCCAGCTACGAAGCCTATCAAACGCAGCGGGCTAAGATCGGGCGTGTGCATCACGTGAACCGCTACGGTGATTATTCACGGATCGAATCGATCTGCGCCGAGGGGATGGCGCGCTACGGCTACCGCTGAGGCCGGCCTCTAATTTTGGTTGGGCAGAATGACACGTCGGCGGGGGATGACACGACGACGTTCATTGTTGTTCGAAGTATTGTTATTACGAGGCGAGATGTTCGGGCGGCTCGGAGTTTCCTGTTTGCTGGCGGTGGTACTTGTCGAAATCGGCAAAGGGCTGTCGGTTGCGCTCAGCAGGGTGAGGCGCTCGGATCGTCCATTCATCACGACGGTGATGGTCTTCGTCTTCGGGTCATAGCGGCTGGCACTGATCCCGTCCTGAGAGACATTTTCCCTGAGCCAGTAGCCTTTGTTGCTCTTCTTGCTGAAGACACTGAACTGGAATTCGCCGCCGAACTGGATGACCCCGCGGAACTCCAAGTCGCGTGAAATGGGCCCGTTGTCAGTGGTGACCGGCTGGACCGGCTCTTCCTTTGCTTGTCCGTAGCCTTCGGGGAGGAAAGGGCTCTTTTCTGTTAGGTTACTGTCTGCGATGCAGGGGATCGCCCACAGCGCGAGACCGCAGGCGAGGCATGCTGCCTGGATCAGCCGGATTCCGGATTGTGGGAAGGTTCGCATTGTATGCCTCACAGTTAAGGTTTACAGGTCGGGCCACCGGAGTTTGCGAAGGAGGGTCTTGTCCTTTTCAAACTTGCTGCCCTCCATGTAGAGGTCGCCGGTAGTATCGGTTTCGAGGTATTCTTTCACTGCGTCTTTTTCCTCGATAACGTTGAAGTACTCGTTGGCCAATCGGTCGGCCTCGGTCGGATTCGTGAGGATCTTCGGTCGGATAAAGATGATGATCTCGGTCCGGTCGTAATTGTTACTGGAGCTGCCGAGGATCTTGTTGATCACGGGAAGACGTCCGATGATCGGGAAGTAGCTATTACCTGAAGTCAGCGTGTTTTCCTGCAGGCCACCCAGGACGATGATCTGTCCGTCCTTGACGCTGACCGTCGAGGTGGCTTCGCGCTTGCCGATGACCGGCTGGTCATTGCCGTCGATCTGGACCGTCTCGATCACATTTTCAATCGTCTGCTCGATGACCATCTGTACGGTGCCGTCCACCCCGATCAGCGGAGTCACGGTCAACTGGATGCCGATGTCCCGGTATTCCACGGAACTGCGGGTCGTGCCGTCGCTATTCGTGTAGTTCGTGCTGGACGTAATAATCGGCTGCGAACGGCTGACATTGATCACGCCCTCCTCGTTATGGCTCACGATGATGCGAGGAGTGGAGAGGACGCGGGTATCACTATCCGTATTGTTGGGAGTAATCGAAGTGCTGAGCGAGAAGTCATCGGGGTTGTCGATGTCGATGATTCCGTCCGAGATGCTGATTCCCGCGGCGGTCCCGAGGGCGATTTCCGTGAAGGTGTGGGTGGCGCCGTCAAAGGAAAAACTGAGGTTGCCCAGACCGCTGGCCTGGTCCTCGCTCAGGGTGACTTGAGTAATGATGGCTTCGATCAGGACCTGGGGCAGGGGAATGTCGATTTTTTCGATGAGTTGCTTGAGTGTCTTCAAGTCCTGTTGGGTGCCGTAAGCCACGATCGAGTTGGTCCGTTCGTCCGCTGAGAGGCCGACGAAATTGGAGAATTGCAGGGAACTGTTGGCCTCGGTGACAGCCGCCGCGACAGCGGGTGCCGTTGGTACGGTCGGGATGTTGGGCTGTGCATTGGCATTGTTGTTCGCCGTGTTGCCGGGGGCATTTGTGCCGTTTTCGCGGGTGACCTTGGCGTCCTCTTCACGGCCTTCTTTCTGCCCGGATATGATATTCTCGATGATGGGGACGACTTCTTCGGCCTTGGCCTGGCGCAACTGAAACACCTCACTGCTGGTGAGGGGGGCTGCGTCGACATCCACGTTCTCAACCACGTTCATGATCATCTCCATGTTGCCGGGATGGCTGATGATGATGAGCTGGTTGGTTCGTTCGTCCGCAGTCACGCTGGTGCTGCCCTCGAGATAGCTTTGCAAGGGACCCTTGATGAGATTTTCCAGCTGTTCCTTCATCTCCCGGGCCTGCACGAAATCGAGCTTGATGAACTCGATCGTTTCGCGGACGGCTTGCGGACGGTCCGCCTGGTCGAGGATTCGCTCGATACGCTGGAGATTGAGGAGCGCGTCCGTGATGAGGATCGCATTGGACTTCGGAAAGGCGATGAAGCTTGAGTTCTGGGAGAGCAGGGGGCTGATGATGGTCCCGCTGGCTTGTTCGGCGTTGAGGTAATCGAGCTGGAAGAGCTTGGCATAGATCTGCTGGCTGGCCGGGAGATCGAGGGTGCTGCTCATGAGCATTTCCGGGACATGGCGGTTCACATCGGTAGCGGGCACCGCCTTCATGAATTTCCCTCCCATGTCCGTGAGCATGATGCTGTTGAGGGTCAGCAAGCTTTCGAGGGCGAGGACGGCTTCGCCCTTGGTAATTTCGCCGCGGGAATTGAAGTTGATCTTCACCGGGGGAATGTCCTGCCTACGCAGGATAATCTTACCGGTCAATTGCTCCAGCAAGTCGAGTACCTGGATGGCGGATTCATCACTGAGGATGAGGGTGCCGATGATCTCCTCGGGCGCTTCGGCCTCGGGTTCGACCGGAATGCTCTCAAGCCCAACCGTCGTCGTCTCCGGGAGGATCGGGGCCGGTTGGGCGTGCGCCGGCAGGCTGAGGAAGGATGCGAGTGCCAGGGTGAGTGCGAGATGGGAAATTGATTTCGTTTTCATGCGATGAGCCGGTCGGGAGGTCATAGGCTGGTATCCTTCAGTTCGAAAGAGTTGATTTCAAAGCGGGCGTCGAGTTCTTCGGGACGGTTCCGGTTCTTGCTGATCCGCACGCTTTCCATGGTGATGTAAGGCGTATATCGCTTGATCAGTTCATTGAACTGGATGAGCTGCGAGATGGAGATCCGGCTGAGACGTACCCGGATATTATGGTCGTTGAAGATTTCACCTTCCCGGGTGCGAACCGGGTTGAGGTCGGCATTGGCAGAGAGATTGGCCTGTCGGAGCAAGGTATCGATCTGCCCGGAAAGTTGTTGTGAATTATAGGTCTTGGACGGGTCGACGCGCTCCAGAGCCCGTGCGAGTCCGGATTCGAACACCTGGGCCTGGGCGAGCCACTGCTGCTGGGACTTGAGCTCGGCATTGGCGGTGCTCGACTGTGTTCTCCAATCCGAGAAGCGACCGAGCCAGGAGTTGCCCCAGATGAGGAGCATGACGGCGATGAAGCCGAAGATCAGCGCTTTCTCACGCACGGAGGTCCGCCGGTAGAGACGGCTTAAATTGCTTTGAGTACTCATTTGGCAACCACCTCCTCTCCGCTTTCGGGGGGATCCGCTTCGAGGGGAGCGTCCGGGGCCGGTGGCGGGGTGCTGTGGATATAATCCATAATGACCCGGAAAGTGGTGTCTCCCCTGGTGGTACTGTCGGTGCTGTCGATCAGGTCGAAGTTCCCGGAGCGTTTGAGCTGCTCCGTGTATTTGTAAAACTCGTTCACGCTGCCTGCCTTGCCTTCGATGGTAATACGGTTTTCACCTTCAATGGCGACGCTGTTGTATTCGATCCGGGCATTGAGGTCGACCCGTATTTGATTGGCCATCTCCAGCATTGCGATCGGGCGAAGTTCATTTTGGGCGACTTGGTCGAGCTTGAGCATCAGGCTTTGCTGGTCCTCCACCCGTGCCACTGCGGTCAGTTGGGAATCGATGAGGCTGCGTTTGCTTTCGAGCCATTTGCCGCCTCCGAAAAGGGCCAGTTCCATGAGCACGAACAAAACCGCGATCCAGATGGACCAGTAGGTGGCCCTGACAAAGAAGCTGTTGAGGCGGCGGGCATTCCGTTCGCGTTGCTTGAATGCGGCGGGGCGTATGTCCGCCGGCCAGAGCGCGCTTTCAACGGCTTCGACCCGTGTCCAGGGGGCAAAATCCGCTTCCCGTGTAATGGTGGAGTCGGCCACCTCGTGGGCAAAGACCGGCAAACAGTTTTCCTCCACGACGACTTCACTGAGGCGGACCTGCAGACTCGTCGAATAGAGGGGAAGTTCCGGAGCCTGCTGCCGAAGGGACTCAAACACCCGGTTGAGGTCACCGTCTTCAGGCATCGGGGCGGTTTGGAGGCTGGTGGGCACCGGATTGGCCATGGTGCGGTGCACCAGGCTGACCGAGTGGGTGCCAATGTACAAAATTTCCGCGTTCTCCGCCAGTTGGGTGAAACTGACGGTGGCAAAGTCTGGGAGTACCCAGGCGTAGTCTTCGAGGTGATCGAAGCCTTCGCGCTTCAGCCGGTCCTTGTGGGCGGCATAGAGCAGCAGGTTGGTACTGCCGCTTTGATAGAGAAAGCCCCAGTACAATTGGTCCACCGGGAAGGGGGAGAGTGATTCGAGCGCGAGCTCGGCGAAGGTACCGATCTCGGAGGCGGCGACAGCTTCCGGGACATCCACGTGCTCGGTGTAGAAAAGAACGCCGGGGACCAGTAGGACCTGTTCGCCGAGCGGTTTCTCGAACTGTTGTTTTTCTGTTTCTTCGGGAGTCACGTGAGATGGTAGATACGCTAGAATGAAAGGCTTTCTTCGTCGATGTCTACAGTCGAATAGCGTGCGGCGACCGCAGCTGGTTGCCCGACGTCGTATTCATTGACCTGAAGAATGTTGAATGGATAGCTGAGTGCGTCCTGCTCCTCCTCGGTTCCGGTCAGGAGGCTGCCGCTGTCCGAGCTGCTTTCGCCCGGGAGGTTGCCGGAGCTGCTTTCCTCGCTGAAGTTCGGCTCGACCACCGCACTCAGGGTAAAGGGCGCGCTACCGCGTTCCAGGCGGATGGTGATGCGCAGGAGGCCGATTTCGGCGCCGGAGATACTGGTATCGGCGGAATCGGGCGGGCTGGTGCGGTAGGGTTCCTCCAGTCCGTCGAACAGGTAGTCGGGGCTCCAGCCGTCTTTTTCCGCGAGCAGGTCGAGGACATCCTGCGGGCTCGAGTTCAGGTTGACCGGTCCCGTATTGATCACGGAAACAAGGGTGGCCAGCTTTTGGAACTGTTCATTCGGCTGGCCGTTCTCGTCGAAAAAGGCCTCATCCCAGCCTTGGACCATGCGTACTTCCTCCAGGCTTTGGAGCGGCCCGTTGGCGGCCCGGTAGGGTGGGTTCCGGCTGAGGTAATCCTCGGATTCCGCTCCATTCAGGCGACGGGAGTCGTCGGCGTCGATCCAGTCGAGCAGGGCGCTGCTCAATTCCCGGCTTTCTCCGAAGTCGAATTCGAGTGTGTCCTCCAGCAAGCGGTTCAACAGGTCCTCACTCATGGTGTTGATGGGAAGTTTACCACCTTCGTCCTCGATCCGGATACTGATACTCCAACCATTGGGGACGGGAATCTTGGCATAGCCGAGCGGGTCCTTCCAACCTTGTTCGGGTGCGTAGAGTTTGCCTTCGTCGATTAGGGCGACCTCCTGGATCGTTGCGAGCGAGACTTCAAGCATGCTGTAGGCAAAGGCCCTGACGTCGGAGGGTTCATCGAACAGGGCCCGATATTCGATGTCTTCGACGGTTTCGTCGATCATCCGGGTGACTAGAAAGGTCAGCAGCAGGATGATGGCCAGCACGGCGACCAGAACGCTGCCACGACGCCGGTCTTCTCCGGGATTGGGGAAGCGCTGGGGACATACGTGTGGCTGCGGGTCGTTGGGCATGCTTAAAAGATCAAGGCGGAGCGTGAAACGACGGGTATCGCCAAAGTCCGGCTGGTTGTTTCACCCTTATATTCAAAAATCAGCTTTAGGTAGCGTGGCATGAGGTATTGGTCGGCTCCGTCGCCTTCCTTAGGCTCCTGTTCTTCTTCCCATTTCTCGAAGCTCTCATCCCAGTAGATGTAGCGGATTTCCTTAACCAGAGCGCTGAGCTCGGTGCGGCGAAGGTCCTGGATGTCTTCCGTTTCCTCCTGCAGGATCGAATACCAGATCAGGCTCAAGCCTTCATCGCGCTTGAAATAGAGATAGACATCAACACCCAGGGCGGGGAGTTCACTGTCGGCCACGAAGAGGGGGGGCGCCGAGCTGAGCTTGAAGTTGAGCAGTGGTTTCTCGTAGCCGGCAAATCCGGGTGGACGGGCCCAGCCGATCGGATCCTCGGAGATTGTGATCAGTCCGCCGGCCGAGCTGCTGTCGCTCGTGCTGGTGTCTGTCGAGTCGGTTTCCGTGCTAGTATCGGTTTCCAGGCTGACATTCGTGTCGGTTTCGGTGTTTGTGTCGCCCTCCGTATCGGTCTCTTCTTCGGTACTGCTCGAATCGTCCTCTGTGTCCAGGGTGATGGAGGTGCCGGCCGCGGCGAAACTGGCTCGCAGGAACTCGGTCACGCCGTCCACATGATCCTCGAAGAAGTAGCGCTGGTCCCGCTTGGCCCAGCCCTCGGTCATCCCGACAACAATCGCGACCGCCCCGGCCAGAAGGAGGCTGGTCACCGCGACCGCGAAAATGACCTCCAGTAAAGTGAAGGCCTCGCGTCGGTATGAGTGTCTGTTGCGGGTGTGAGGCATGGTGATCAGAAGCCAAAATCGCGGTGTTCGCGTAGTTCCTGTCGTTTGTCCTCGAGCAAGTCGGAGCGTTCATCGCTCTCGGACCAGGTTGGACGCAGGAGGTAGAGTTCCTCGGTATGGCTGGCGGCCTGGCCTTCCGGCGGCTCGGGAAACTCGATCGTGAAAGTGACCTTGAAGAGGTCGATCACCTCGGTCGGTTCGATGATGGCCCGCCAGGTGGCGGTGCCATAATTCAGGGTGGGACATTCCCCGCCGTCTTCGGCGTCATCCCGGCTCGGCTGAAGCAGCAGTTGGAGACGCACGGTCTGGATGTCGGCATCCAGTTGCTCTACTTCACGGGCCTTCTCCCGGGCAAGCAGGGCATTGACGAACGTTGAAGTCAGGATGGTGGCCGCCATCGCGAAGATGGCGACTGCAATGATGACTTCAATCAGGCTGAACGCGGCCTCTGAGGAGGGGCGTGCCGGGGCTGGCGTTCTCATTGGGCATCCGCCCTCCTCAAGCTCGAAAAGGGGTCATAGACGATACGTTCCGGAGTGCCGGAGTTCAGGTCGATTTCCACGACAAACGGCGAGGCACTGCGGTCCGGAGCGAAGCGGACGCGTTTGGCTTCCTGGCGGGTGTCGCCCGGCCGTTCAAAGGGTTGGAGCCCTTCCGTCGATGGGACTAGGTAAAATTTGATGGTCGCGGGTCCGTCCTCGCCGAATTCAGGGGGCAGCTCGTATGCGAGTGACTCGATGCCGGAGCCGTCGATGTGGAGACTGCCGCTGTCCTTGTCGAAGTGCAGTTCCGCGATGTTCCGCTCGCTGGCTGCCAGGAATCGGGCCTTGCGAATGGCTTCCCCCACGATCTCCTCCACGCTGCGCTTGTCACCCCGTTCGGCGAAGGCGGTGAAATTGATGATCGTGACGGTTGCGGCAACGGCCATCAGGGCGATGACCAGGATGATCTCGATCAGGCTGAAGCCGCTGCGGCGCACACGCCCCTTATTTCCAGTTGCCGATATCATCGGCGCTTTCGGTGCCGTCTTCACCCAGCGACCAGATATCATAGCCTTTGGCGCCACTGATATTCTTGCTGCCGGGGTAGCGGTATTGGTAAGGGTTTTGCCAGGGATCGAGCGGGACTTCCTCAATGTAAGGGCCATCCCAGCGTCCTTCCTTTCCGGCCGGGGCGCGAACCAGGGCTTGCAGGCCCTCTTCGCTGTTCGGATAGCTGCCCACGTCCAGTTTGTAGTTCGTCATGGCTAGCTTGATCGTGCTGTTGACAAATACGCTGGCGACCTTTGAGCCCTGTTTGCCAAAAGTGTCACCGACTTTGACGATGGTCAGGGTTGCCAGCACCGCGATCAATGCGATGACAATGAGGATTTCAATCAAGCTGAAGCCGCTGGTGCGGGGCTTGCGGCGAATAGGTGTAGTCGGGCGTTGCATATGCGAAAAATTCAAAAGCTGCGACAATGCGCACAGTGTGACAAAGTGCTATCGTAAAAGGAATGCAGAAAGTTACAATTTTGTGGCACCTAGTGTCAATTCACTGCGGCTTCCGGTGAAAGCGGTCGTCCGGCCATCGGTGAGAACAACCTGACCCGTCCCGAATGAGATGGCACGATGCGCGGTTGCTAGACAGGCTAAATCGGGCTTAAAAAGGCGGGCGCGAACGGCCAACGCCTTCCTCTTTGAGTCGGACGACCTCGTCGTAGATTTCCGGACTGAAAAACTGTTCGTCCTTGTCTACGGCGCGAATGGCCTTTTCGAGTTCCTCGAGGCCGGATATCTTATTGATGAATCCGTCGGCGTTGCCGCGTACCGCTATCTTTACGGTGGTGGCGGAGGTTTTTCCGGTAAAGACGAGGATCTTAATCTTGGGGAATTTACGCTTGAGCAGGTGAAGGATCTCAAGTCCGTTGACTTCCGGCAGCTGGATATCGACGATCACGAGGTCGGGCGCCAATTCCAGGCATTGCTCGACTCCTTCGCCCCCGTCGCCTGACATTCCTAGGACTTCAAGTTCGGGGAAGGTAGTCGCGAAAAACGTCGATAAGAGATTCCGCATGATCTCTTCGTCCTCGATAATGTAAACGGTCTTCATTCGCTCGTGGCACTAGGTCTTGGTAGGTACGTATAGTTATGTTTGGTGTGCCGGCACTGTCGAGGGTTTTTCCTCGGAAAGCGCGTTTTTACGGCGGGATGTGAAAGCGCGGTTAAAGCCTTCGGATGGAAATCAAAAAAGACGCTTCCTGTTGCCAAGCCATGATTTAGGAGCCATGCTTTCATTATGAAACCGAGTTCCGTCATTCCCGCTCCCCGAGCGTTTCAAACAGTGGAGCGTCTGCGAGTGAATATCGAAAAAACGATTCGGGGCAAAACCGAAGTGGTGGACAAGATTATCGTAGCCCTGCTGGCTGGAGGGCATGTGTTGATCGAGGACTTGCCGGGCTTGGGGAAAACGACGCTGGCCTATTGCCTGGCGCGCTCCATTGACTGCAGTTTCTCCCGTATCCAGTTCACCAGCGACATGCTGCCTTCAGATATCATCGGGGTTTCCATATATGACGAGAAGGAGCGTGAATTTGTTTTCAAGCGGGGGCCGATCTTCGCGAACATCGTGTTGGCGGACGAAATCAACCGGACGACTCCGAAGACACAATCGAGCCTGCTTGAGGTGATGGGGCGTGCCAAGATTTCGGTGGACGGCCAAACCTACACCGTCCCCCCGCCCTTCATGGTGATCGCGACCCAGAATCCGGTCGATTATGAGGGGACCTTCCCCCTGCCGGAGAGCCAGATGGACCGTTTTCTCATGCGCATGGAAATGGGGTATCCCGAACTCAAGTACGAGTTGGAGATTCTCCAGTCGGCGGACTTGCACTACGACCATTTGGACGCGGATCCCGTGGTGACGCGGCAAGAGGTGGTGGAGCTGCAGGGCTATGCGCGGGAGGTCTACCTGGAAGATACGGTGGCCGATTATATTGTGCGGCTGGCTCGGGCGACCCGGGAGGAAGCCAGTTTCCGTTCGGGCGTGAGTCCGCGGGGGACCTTGGCGCTGAAAGTGGCCGCCCAGGCACGGGCGCTGGCGCATGGGCGTGCCTTTATCTTGCCTGAGGACGTGGCCGACATGGTGTTGCCTGTATTCTCGCACCGTCTGTTGCCCCGCAAGACCCTGGCGGACCCGATGGAGGAACGCCGCTCGGTTGAGGGCATTCTGATTCGGTTGATGGAAACCGTGCCCCAGCCAAGTTAAGCCCGGAGGGGATGAGCCAGATGCACACAGAGCTGAGTCGCTGGCACGACTGGACGGACCCGGATTTTTTCAATCCGGATCCTGATGCGGAAAAGCGGGTGGTACCCTTGTTCCTGCGCCAGATGATGCCGACACGGGTACGGCGCACACGGTTGACGCTTGCGGGCTGGTTTCTGATCCTGGTGGCGCTCGGCATCGGAACGGCTGCTTACAACACTGCCAGCAATATTCTCTTTATGACTTTGTCGCTCCTGTTGAGCAGCCTGGTCCTGAGCGGTATCCTTTCACATATCAATTTCCGGAAGTTGACATGGAGTCTGCGTCCTCCCGAGCACCTGCGGGCCGGTGAAGTGGCCATGGCCGAACTTCAGGTAAAGAATGCGAAAGTGGTCTTTCCCAGTTTTTGCCTGCGTTTCGAGCTTTATGCCGGTTTGTGCTCCGAGCCGGACTGGCTGAGCCTTCCGCATGAGTTGTCGCCCGGACAATCGACGAAGCTGGACTGGACGTTCACCCCGCTTTCCCGGGGCCATTGTCAGGTGCGCGTGACAGGGGTGGAATCCGAATTCCCCTTTGGTTTCCTAAGCAAGACCCTGGCTGGCCGCTTGGAGGAACGCTTACTGGTGTGGCCGGCACGTTTGGAGTACAGTTTCGATCCGAAGGGGGCCGGTTGGCGGCAGCGTGCCGAAAGCTCCCGCAAGCGTGCGGGACATGGAAGTGATTTGCTGCATATCCGCGAATATGTCCGAGGTGATGCACCCCGCAGTATCCATTGGAAAGCGACGGCGCGGGCCGGAAAGCTGATGGTGCGGCAGTTCGCCCGCGAGGGGATCAACGGCTTCCATTTGTATCTGGATCCCAGCCCCGAGGCCTGGACACCCGAGGGGTTTGAGGCGCTTTGCTGCCTCGCTGGTTCTTTGGCTGAAGACCTGTTCCAGTCCGGGCGTTTGGAGTCGGTGCAGGTCGCCGGGCATGCGCAATTGGCGATCAAGAGCAACCGCCAGTTATACGAGTTTTTCGACCTTCTGGCGGAACTGGAACTGCATGAGTATCGTGGGGCAGTGCCTTCGGCGGCCACGGGGTCCTTGGTGCAGTTTCGACCATCAGGAAGCAAAGGGGTGGCAATCTATATAGAAGATGAGAGAGTCGGTCAGACTGACGATTGAAGAACTACTTGAATTCAAGTGGTTGTTGGGGGGCATGCTCTGCTTGCTGTCCCTCTGGTCCCTGCTGTCCCTGAATGACGGAAACGGCCTCTTTGTCGGGTTGGGGATGCTGGGTTGCCTGCTTCTCGTCCTCCGGCCCAGCTTGCTGCATCGCTTCGCTTTTGTGAGTTCCAAATGGATCGCGCCGGTGCTCTTCGTCATGATCGCGATGGATTTCTTCCTGCACCTGCCCGAGTTTCTTCCGCCTTTGGTGAGAATGGTGGTACTCCTCGTATTTTACCGGATGGTGGCACCTCGCAAGAAGCGTGAAGACCTGCAACTTGTTCTGCTCTGCCTGTTCTGTCTTGTGATCGCGGGGGTGCTTTCTGTCTCGATGCTCTTTGCCTTGCAGATCCTGCTCTTCACTCCGGTCGCGATGGCGATCCTCTTCATCATCTGTGTCTTGGATCGGGGCGAGCGGAAGGGGGAGGGGCAGCCAGTCTGGGCGAACTTTAACTGGCGACGCCTGCTTGGTCGTGTGTACCAAGTCCTTGAACTGAAAGTGCTGTTTCTTGGGACGGTGATGTTCTTCTTCGTAGTGGGGGTCTCTTCGGTTCTCTTCGTGCTGACTCCCCGGGTCAATCTCGACAAAGCGATTCCCTTCCTGCAAATCAGCGGGCAAGCCCGTTCCGGATTTAGTGAAGATGTCCGGCTCGGTGATGTGGGGGAGATTATCAATGACGACAGCGAGGCCTTGCGGGTGGATGTGCCTTCCCAAGACTCGATCGAGTCGATGCCGTACTGGCGGATGATCGTGCTGGACCAGTACAATCAGGGCTTTTTCCGGATGTCGATGGACCTAATGACAGATGATTTCCTGGAACCCGGTGAGTCCCGGGAAGTCTTCGGGCAGAGCCCGGTGCCCTTTGAGGCCCGCAATGAGGTGTGGACCTTCTACCTAGAGGGTGGGGTGAGCAAATATTTGCCGTTGCCGGGGCAATACCGGCTGCTGCGATTCCCTCAGGCACAGGAATATGCCCGTATCAAGGAGCTGAACTTGATTCATACTACCCAGGTGAAAAACAAGGTGTTGGCCTATCAGGTGCAGGGGATGGCCTGGTCCCGGCGGTTTCCGGTCAGCGATGCGGAAGCGAGAGCCCTTGGCGAGCCGGTCGAGCCGTACGAAGCTCCATTTGTCAGTTATCCCAGCAGTACCCGTGTCTTGTATCTGAGTCCGGAGGAGCGTGCGATTTTGGACCGTATCAACCAGGAGGCGCTTTCGACGGAAGGCGGCGATCCGGAAGGCGGCGAACTGGATGCCTCCGGCTATAGCCGTTTGGTCAACGAGTACCTCTGGAAGCATTACCGCTATGCACTGAAGCCGGAAGAGCCGAGAACGGATGGGGATCCCATTGTCGCCTGGCTCGATCAAAGTTCGCGGGGGCACTGTGAATATTTTGCAGGCTCCTTTGTCCTTTTGGCCCGGGCTGCGGGGTATCCGGCGCGGATGGTGGTTGGTTTTGCCGGGGGAAGCTGGAATTCGGTCGAGGAATACTTCGTGGTCCGTAACCGTAATGCCCATGCCTGGGCCGAGATCTATGATGCGGGCAGCCGGGAGTGGTTGCGGGTGGATCCCACCCCGGGGAATGGCCCGAGTAATCCGGATCTCGAGATGCCCGGATCGCTCGGCTACGATGTCGGATTGGCTGCGTGGATGGATAGCCTGCGAATGCAATGGTACCGGCGTATTGTGAATTTCGACCAGCAGGACCAGATCCAGATCGCGGATTCGGTCCTGAAGGTCTTCAAGCTTGCAATCGCCAATATGAAGGAATGGCTCCGGGACAGGTGGACGGGCCTATTGGCATGGTTGCAGTCGCCTTCCTGGGTGGATGGGATTCGCCTGAACTCCGTCTTGTTGCTGGTGCTGGTTTTCGGCTACCTGAGCTGGCGATTACGTCTGCTTGCCATGCGGGGCGTGCTTCGTTTGCGGCGGCGATCCGATCGGTTTGATCCCGTGAGGCGCCAAGCTGGGAAATACCTCGTACGTGTACGGCGCAAACTGGATCAAGGAGCGAGGCTTGATGTGGCGCATGGTCTGGAGCAAGTTTGCCATGAACTTGAAGGCCTTCGTTTCGGTCCTCCGGTTCCGGTTCGCGCCGCGCAAGAAATCTTCAAGCGGACACGGCAGGTTTTGCGGGGCAGACACTTGGCCTAATTGATCGAGTTGGTCCCGTCGTCGAGACGAATTCGGTGGCAGTTTGCCTTCAGGTCCAGTTCCAGGTAAAGATGCCAGGCTTGGTCGGGGATACTGTCAGTGATCCGTTCCGGCCATTCGACCGCGAGGCACCATGGGGATTGCAGGAAGTCTTCGATCATCAGGCTGTCGAGATCACTCCCATCGTGTAGGCGGTAGGCATCCAGATGAACGAGCTGACGGCTTCCCTGATACACGGTGTAGAGGTTGAAGGTCGGGCTGGTCACGGCCTCGCTGATGCCCCATCCGCGCGCGAGGCCTTTGATGAAGGTCGTCTTGCCGGCGCCGAGGTCGCCATGGAACGCAAGTACGTGATCCTCGGGGATGTGGGGTGCCAGCGCCCGTGCCGCCGCATCGGTTTCTGCGGCGGAACGGGTGGCGAGGCCAGCGCGTAAGCGTGTACGTATATCCTGTTGCTCGGATGTCATTTACCTGAGATGCTCAAATCCCCGACTCCATGGCAAGTCCTCATTGCTGGCCGCATCAACGAAGGGCCGTTCCGGCGAGCCGCAGACAAAAGAACCGATCCGGGTGATCTTTAGTTGGGGGAATGTCGCCTTCCAGTCTGCTTCGAAGGAGGTGGTGTCGGTTTTTCCATCCAGACAAAAGAGAAGCTCGTAATCTTCCCCGTCGCAGAAGGCGTGCTCCTCGGGGTCGAGACCGGTTGTCTGTGCCAGGGTCCGGGCATCATCGGAAAGTGGGAAGCGGGACGGGTGTAAGGCTGCCGCACAGTCTGGCGGAATGAGGGCGCGCAAGTCTTTGGCCAGACCGTCGGTGAGGTCCATCATAGCCGTGCTCTCGGGACGACCGGCAATCCAGCGGCCGGCTTCGAGTCGTGGCTCGAACTTGTAATGCTTGCCTAGGATGCTGCCTCCCAATTGCCCGGTCACGTAAATCGAGTCCCCGTTACGGGCGGTGTGGCGCAGGCGGGGTGTTTCGGTTCGGCCGGTCAGGCTCAGGACCGCGGAGAAATTACCCGGTCTCAGGCTGCTGATATCCCCGCCGACGAGCGGAACCGCGTACTGCTCGCAAACGCGGCGTATGCCCCGAAAGAATGATTCCAGCCATTCGAGGGAAATGTCGGGGCCGCAGAGCAGGGCGAGCACCGCCGGGCCAGGGATGCCGCCCATTGCCGCTATGTCGCTTAGGTTGCGTTTGATCAATTTGGCACCGGCGTCTTCTGGGCTTACTTGGTCGTCAAAATGTTGGCCGTAACTGACTGCATCCGTCGTCAGGATTTGCTGTCCCTGGCCGGTCTGGCGGATGACGGCGCAGTCGTCTCCCATGCCTTCAGGAGAAGGTGGACTGACGGGGCCCAACCAATCACTGATTCGGCGGATCAGCTCGACTTCGCCCAAGTGGGCCAGGGAATGCTCCGGAACATTGGTGGTGAGTGTGGAGGAGGTTGATTTCACGTTTTATTGAGAATTCCAGCGATCAGGAAATAGGGGGTTTATGACTATATCTACGGAACTAACCGTATTTATTACTTATTTATAATCTGTTATTGTGAAGGGATGTGTGTGTCTGTCCTTAAAAAACAAGGTCAACTTGGATTCACTTTGGTGGAAGTCATGGTGAGTATTGCTGTCTTTGCGCTCGTGGCAGGTGGCATCGCCACGACGACGATGATGACCAGTCGGATCGCCTACGAAAACATTTACGAGAACACAGCCTACATGGTGGTGCAAGCTTACGCGGAGCAGATCAAAAGTATCAGTTTTGCCCGGATCGAGGCGGCCTTGGAGAATCCGGGCCTGTACGACATCCCTACGGAAACGCTGCATCTGGGCGAAGATATAAGCGGGGAAGACCTAAAGAAAGCGGACCCCCTTATCTTCGGGGTTCCCTTGGAAAAGGAAATCGTGGTCGATCTTGACCGAGATGCCGGCGGCGGGGAGAACGCCCGGACCATGCGCTTGTGGATACTGCCTACGGGGCGTGATCTAGGAGTAGATACCAGCTGCTGGGACTCAATCGAGGTGACGTTGGACTTTGAATGGGAAGTCGTGGCCGGTGGTATGAAACATATTAACGAAGGGGCGATCCGCCTTGTGAAGACAAATGTATCGGAATATTAGAACACACCGCTCCTTGCAGAGGAAAACGGGTATGACGCTGGTTGAGGTCATGGTCGCCACTTCAGTGGCCGGCATGTTGACTGCCGGCGTCTTCGCTTTCTTCCTGACCAACTATAAGATCGGGTTTGTGAATCAGGAGCGCAACCGGATCAATGCGGACCTACGCAGTTTGACTGGACAGTTGATCCGAGACGGACGACAGGCCAACTATTTCACACTTTATCTCTCGACTGCCTTGGATGACCATGACGCACCTGGAGATCGGCTCAGTGACAGCCAATCGGGAGATTTGCTGGTCTTTGTCGATTCGGAGGCTGCGGATTCGACTTTGGCGAGTTCGGAAATCAGCCGCATCGTATGCTACTTTCGTGACTCGGGTGGTGATGACGAGTTGGTCCCGGTGCGCCGATATGAACGGACTTTTTCCCCTGCCACGAATGAGGATCTTGAAAGTCTGATTCCTGATGATGCGGTATTGAGTGGGGCCGAGGAAGTCATCGAATTTTCCAAAGGCTTGGCCGATGGGCACCTTTTTTATAACTTCTGGGGCCGTAGTGTGATGGTCAACGGTCAGATCTATCATGGGAATGCAGCCAAGCGTGTAACCGAAACCTATAATTTTACAATTTCACCCCGTGGCTAGAAATCAACCAATTCAAACTCCGGAATTTCATACTGGCATGAAGCTAGCACAACGTCGTGGTTCGACGCTGGTTCTGGTCGTCATTTTCACATCAGTTCTGAGTGTCGTCGCTGCAAGCCTTTTGAGCTACGGCATGTCCGAGCGGCGCATGAATAAATCGAACATCTTGTTCACTGAGGCGCGCAACGCTTCGGAGTCGATGGTGGAGTACGGTTTTTCCGAGTTGAAAATGCGCTGGTTGCGCCAGACTTCCTTCTCGATGAATGAGTTGAGGGCGAATCCGCTGATTATTCCCTACACCGCGGAAGCATTTCTGGGCACTGGCCGCGTTGATTGTGAGGCGCTCGAATTAGTGGGAGGCATGGTGCCTCCCGGCGCATGGGCTTATATCGACCCATCCGACCCGGCCAATACCAATGATCCCCAAAAGGGTAAGTTGGTTTTCAGCAGGGATGTGCAAGTGTATGCTAAATCATTAGTCACAGATCCCGTATTAGGGGAGAGGGTGGCCTACTGTAGCCAGACCCTGTCGGTACGTGATGCACCACTTTTTTCGCATGCGATTTTCTACAACATGGATCTCGAGTTTCACCCCGGGCCGCAGATGGAAATCCAGGGACCCGTGCATGCGAATGGGGACATCTACCTGCAGGCGTCGGACAGCTTGCTCTTCTATTCGACAATAATGTCAGCCGGAGACATCTTTTACGGGCCAAAAACGTCCACAGTCGGGTATCAAGGTGGAACGGTTTCAGTCCTGAATTCAGACGGCGACTGGGTCTCCTTCTACAGTGGGAGCGGGGGGAAGACCAACCCTTCGAGTTATTATGACAGCAATATGGGCGAAGATTGGCGGGCCTTTTCTACGGATCGCTGGGATGGGAATGTGGGCTCGGAAGCACATGGTGTCCCATCGCTGAATCCGATCGGAATCGATAGCTACATTCCGGATGATCCCGAGACCGCGGCCGATGAAAAATACAATCCCGGGTATGCTCTGATCGAGCCGGTCGTGGCTGAGGATCACGCCAACTACAAGGGAGATGCCGTGCGTGAACAACAATTTGCCTATAAGGCCGGCATGATTCTGAAGGTCACGAACCAGGGCTCGGGGTACGCTGTGAACGCTTACAAGTACAAGCGTAGCAGCTCGACGGACCCCACGAGTGCACCAATTCTAGTCGACGGAGAGCCGGAACTGGAGGAAATCGATCTGACTGCTGTGGAAAGCGGCATTGGCAGTCCTTTGGTACAGATCACGGAATATAGTGAAGACGATTACGGCAATCCGGTGGGCGGCTTTTACGATCGACGGCAGCAACAGGCTTTGGATGTCATTGAAGTCGATATTGCGGTCCTGTCCGAAGCCGTTGCATCGAGTAGCCAGGGAACGGATGTCTTCGGAGGAACCTATGACTTGGATGTTTCATCGGCGGTGGATTGGAACGGGATCGTATACGTGGAACTCCCTTACGATGACAGTACGACTTCGCGGGCGGACAAGGTCATGCCGGCAGTACAGAACATGGCGGTCCGACTGGTTAATGGAAGTGAAGTCCCGACTGCATCTTTTGCCGGAAGCAGCGGGTACGACACCGGGTTTACACTGGCAACGAACGGGCAACTTTATGTGCAGGGGCATTTCAACTCCGATGGAGATGCGTCAACCGGTAGTTCGACAGCCACCGATGACGGCTTGACCTATGGGAGCGATGAGCAACCGGTGGCATTGTTTGCAGATTCGATTACAATACTTTCATCGAATTTCGATGACAGTAAGAGTAAACAGTCGCCGAGTGCTCGGAAGGCGAGCTATAATGAAGTCTCTGCTGCGTTGGTGACCGGATTGCTTCCCAGTATCCCCGGTACGTCCGTTCAGAGTGGCGGTGCTCATAACTTGCCGCGTTTTCTGGAGGATTGGAGCGGGGTCGAGTTTCGCTATCGCGGTTCACTGGTAGCCCTTTATGAGAGCGAGGCGGGAACCAGCCCCATGACGAGCGGGTATGGGGCTTGGTATTCACCTCCTAAGCGGAACTGGGGCTACAGCGAGCTGTTCGGCGCCGGGATGTATCCGCCCGGGACGCCGAATACCAGGGATTTCAGGCGTCGTGATTTCAGGTTCTTGAATGAGGCCGAATACGCTGCCGAACTTGCCTCTCTAGATGGTTTTGACGGATCTAGCGAAGCACTGGGCCATGGGGAATCGACTTGTGGATCTGGAGAAGACGAAGATGGCAAGAATAACAATGGTCACGGTAATAACGAGGATGGTGTGGACAGCTCAAATCCCGGAAATAGCAAAACGGGTGAAGATTCCGATCCGGACGTGGATGATGAGATTTAGAATGGTCAGAATTAGAGCGATGGCTCGGTGGAGCCTGGGTCTTTGCACGCTTTGTCTCTTCCTTGGCGAGCTATCGGCTGGCCTTCCTCCGGGCCGACCTCTTGAGGCATGTCCGAAGTTCTCGGTTCAGGATGTTCGCGCGAATTCAGATGGTTTGGATAGTTACTGGCTCGAACTGAAGCTGGAGAGCTTGAAACTGCGCTGGTACCACAGCAGTGAGTGGAAAATCCAATCGGAGCATACGGAGCGTGTTTCGCTCCTGCTTGTCCACCGTAGTGATCCGAACTTACGGCTCACATTGTCATACTATCCATCCGGAAGCTGGTTGGTCGATTTCAGTGAGGCCTCGATTGCTGCATATCTTCAGAGCCTTCGGGACCGGCATGACGAATCAGAGGTTGTTGTTCAGAATGACGGTAGCTTCCGTCCGGCAATTGGCAGCCCGCCTTTTCTCACAGGCAACTACCGGCAATTCATTTATGTGGTGAAGCCCGTGAATCCGGCAGGCCGAAGCATCGGAGCGTGTGATGCGCTGACTTTCACGAAGGACGGCGGTTTGCTTGTATTCCACCAGAGTGGCCCGGCGGATCGTTTGCCCTATCTAGAGGCAGACCTAGGGGCAACTTTGGCCCAGTTTGTCGAAATGGACTAGAGCGCCTTGAGTTCCAGTCCCACCGGACAATGATCGGAACCCATGACCGAGTCCAGAATGGTCGCATCCTCAATTTTGTCGGCCAGACTTTGCGAGAGACAGAAGTAGTCGATTCTCCATCCCACGTTGCGGGCACGAGCTGCGGCCCGGTAGGACCACCAACTGTAGCGGTCTTTCAGGTCCGGGTAGAGGTGGCGGAAGCTGTCGACAAAGCCGGCTGCCATGATCTGATCGAATCCGGCCCGTTCCTCGTCGGTAAATCCTGCATTTTTGCGGTTGGTCTTTGGATTGGCCAGATCGATTTCCCTGTGGGCCACGTTCAGGTCGCCGCAGAAGATCACCGGTTTTTCGGACTCGAGCGACTTTACATGGTCGAGGAAGGCGACGTCCCACTCTAGTGTCCGGTAGTCCAAGCGTCGCGGACGGCCATTTTCATCGTGGTTCTGTGCATTGGGGGTGTAGACCGTGACGAGGTAGTAGGCTCCGAAGTCCGCCGTGATGACGCGGCCCTCGCCATCATGCTCCGCAGCTCCGATGCCGTATGAGACGGACCGTGGTTGGGTGCGGCTGATGAGCGCGGTGCCCGAGTATCCTTTTTTTTCGGCGCAGTTCCAGTAAACATGCGGGTAGCCGGCAAATGCAAAATCATCGCACAGGTCGGAGGAAATTTTGGTTTCCTGCAGGCAAATCAGGTCGGGTTGGCTTTCGCTGAGAAATGCATCAAAGCCTTTCTTCAGGACCGCGCGGAGGCCGTTCACATTCCAGGAGAGTAGTTTTCTAGGTGTCATTTGGATGAAATTAGGGCGTAAGGCCCAATTTGCCGGTAAAAAGCCTGTAGGCTTGTTGAATTCCGTGCTCCATCAAGTTCTAAAATTTTATTAAAGCTTCGATCCGGAGAGGCTCCGTTCTTGATCGCTGTCCTATAGGGTTGCCTTTTGCACTGAGACTGGAGATGGTTTGTGTCATGTTACCACGACTTCAAGCCAAGGCGAAGGATGGTTTTACGCTCCTGGAGCTGCTCATCGCGTTGTTCATATTTGCCCTCGTTATGATTAGCGGCTTTGGCTGTCTCCGGATGGGCATGAATCAAGTGGACAATGCCCGTCATGAAACCCGCGCGTCGCAGATCATGCAGAGTGAGATTGAGCGTCTGCGCTCCCTTGCATGGGCCAACCTGATTAGCATGCCTTCAACGGAAGAGACCGTCGACCTCTCCACTCATTTCTCGGAGCTGAGCAATACGGCCTATACCAACTACACACTCAAGCGATTGGTGTCCGGTAGCGGAAACAGCCGCAAGATTACCCTCACCATTTCCTGGACGGATATCGCTGGCCGAGACCACAGTAAAATTTATGTCACTCAATACGCGAAAGGAGGCATTTATGACTACATCCAGTAAGTTTACCTTACCTGCCTTCAAAACGGTGCGAAAGCGTGGATATACCCTTGTGGAAATCATGGTGGCCGTGAGTCTTCTGGCCCTGTTCATGGGGTCCATGATCCCGTCTTTTACTTTTTTTACCAAGAGTATCAGCGGGTTGGGGAACTATTCGATCATGAGTCAGGAGAGCCGTAGCGCGCTGGAGCGATATGCCCGGGACCTCCATACGGCCGAGAGTCTCACGACCGCGACCAGCAACCAGGTTACGATGGTGCTGCCAGACGAGTTCAACAATGACACGGTGACCTACCTTTATGATTCAGACAAGAAAACGGTCACCCGGACCCAGAGCAGCAGTTCCGGCGCGGATGTGTCGAAGGTCCTGTTTGAGGATGTGAGCTTTTTCAAGATGGTTTATTATAACCGCTTGGGCGTCGATATCTCGGACCATGCTTCGATCCTGACCGAAACCAAGAGTGTTCAGGTGAACGCGAAATTGCTCAAGAAGGTTATCGTGACCGAAACGACCGACTATATCATCTCGGCCCGTTTCCTCATGCGTAATATATAGACAGTCCCACATACCTAAGAAGGAGGTTCCATGCCCACGAAGACAGCCCACATACATGCCCGCCACAGTAATTCCGGGTCGGCCCTGATCACTGCAGTCATCTTTTCGTTCATCATCGGAATGCTTGCGGTCACCTTCCTTAAGTTGGCGACCCACGAGTATCGCGCGGCTGTTCGCTCGACCCTTTATTCCTCTTCTTTCAACCTGGCTGAGTCCGGGGTGGAATTAGGGGTGGAGGCCTTGGCTGACAATGAGCCCGATAGCTCGACTTGGTCAAAATCCGTCAGTAACTATTTGGTCGACCGTGGATTTGTCGGAGACGTCCGGCTGGTCATTTTTGACGCCTTGACTCTGGATCCTACAATCTACGCCGAAGGTACAATCAGCGGACACGACGCGGGGGCGGTGACGAAGCAAGTGAAAGCAAAGCTGAACGCCGGGTTTTATCCCTATGAAAAGGGTTTCTCCGCTCGGAACGGGATTGTCCTAACCGGCAACAATGTGATGCTGGACAGCTACAATTCGAATTACGGTGCCTATGGGGAGTCGACCAATCTGGATGCTCCGGACGGCTATGGTGTCGCCGGTTTGAACAAAAACGACATCGTCACGGTGGCCAGTGACACGGTGAACGCTGTGGATGAAGGTGGTGTTGACCAAGGGAACGCAGACGTTTATGGCTACGTGGCGGTGAGCCCGGATTCGGTTGTTTCGATCGGTCCGAATGGTATGGTGACGAGTTATGATTCCGAGACACATGACGAGTCACGTGTGAGCAGTGATTTCTATGCGGATTTTCCACCGATGTATGAGCCGGGCGGAAGTTATGACGATTCTTCTTACACCAGCATCAACTCGTCGGATTTGATTGTTGGCACGGTCGACAATGAAGAGACGGAAGCCGTGGAAACGACACAATATTCGATTTCCGAGATCAGCCTTTCAGGGGGCGGTGATACCTTGGTGATTAAGAACAATGTCACCATTATCATGACCGGCGACATTAGTGTTACCGGTCAGGGTGAGATTATTCTTGGCGGTTATTTCATGGATACAACCGTCAATGGGGAGACGGTTGAGGGGGGCGGAAGCTATGTGGGGCAGGATCCTGTCGAAGGGGCCAGTTATGTTTCGGGGCAACTGACGATCTATACTTCTGAGGATATCACAATCGGCGGTGGTGGCGTGACCAACTCCTCCGGTATCCCTTCGGATTTTGTCGTGTACGGAACCGCCGAGGAAACGGTCGCGAGTGACGGCACGATCAGTGCCTCACAGGATATTTCGATCACCGGCAACGGTGTTTTGGCTGCCACCGTCTATGCGCCGGCTGCGGATGTGGACATGAGTGGAGGGGGCAATAGTGGAAATGTGTTTGGCGCGGTGGTTGGCTTTACGGCCAAGATTTCGGGTAACAGTTCCTTTCACTTCGACGAAGCCTTGATGGGCACGGTCGTCACAAATGGGACCTATACGATCAAAACCTGGCTGGAAATGACCGGTACGACCGCATCCACCAAGCCTTTGGACCTCGATCCCTACTTCTCTGAAGCTGCTCTTTGATTTGGGGTCATTTGTGATTCTAATCGCGCATAAGGCGTTGTTGATTTATAGTAAAACTATAAATATCAACGTCTTATGGGGGGCTCTGGGTTGATGTTCCCAGTTGGGCGCTGTAGTTTGCCGGATCAGCGGTAGAAGCCGCCGCCCAGCAGTTTATCACCGTCGTAGAGTGCGAGGATCTGACCTGCTGCCAAGGCACGTTGTGGCTCCTCGAAGAGGATGCGGGCCCGTTTTTCGCCGGTCGGGATAAAGCGGGCCCTCTGCGACGGGTCCCGGTATCGTGGTTTGGCGAGGAGTTCGCGTTCCTCTGTGACGCCTTTGTTGACGTAGCTGAGACCGAAGACCTCGACTTCACTGGTATAGAGTCCCGGAGCCTCAGGGCTTTCAAAGGCGACGACCAGTTCGTTCCGGTCCATGTTGAATCCGACGACCACATAAAATTCATTGTCGGTGTTCGAGGGAACACCGATGCCCCTGCGCTGGCCCATTGTGTACCGATGCAGGCCCCGGTGTTGGCCCAGGATTTTGCCTTCCGGATTCACGATGTTGCCGGGTTTGTCCTCGATATAATATTCCAGAAAGCGGTTGATGTTCATGTCGCCGAGGAAGCAGATGCCTTGGCTGTCCTTTTTGGTCGCATTGGGAAGCTTAAACTTTTCGGCGAGTTCCCTGACTTTCGGCTTTTCCAGTTCGCCAACCGGGAATAGGGCCTGACGGATTTGTTCCTGTCGCACCAAGGCGAGGAAATAGGTCTGGTCCTTGTTTTTATCAAGGCCCTCGTAGAGGTCCTGGCTGCCGTCCGGGTTTTCCAGCTTGCGCACATAATGACCGGTTGCGATGCCGTCGAAGCCTTGTTTCAAGGCGTAGTTCCGGAAAATACCGAACTTCATCTCCCTGTTGCACATGATGTCCGGGTTCGGGGTGATGCCCTCTTTATAGCCTTCCACGAGGTAATGCACCACGTGCTCCCGGTACTCGTTCACCAAGTTGACAATTTCGTAGTCGATGCCCAGATGTGCGGCGACTGTCCGGGAATCCTCGATGTCCTGCTGGGCCGGGCAATCGGCCAGCGGCATCTCCTCGTTCATCCAAGTCCGGATATAGGCGCCGGATACGTCGTAACCCTGCTCTTTGAGCAGCACTGCGGCGACGGCGCTATCCACGCCACCCGATAAAGCGACCAGTATCTTCTTCACTGCGGCACAAAAGCGCTTCCCGGTGCTTGCGTCAATAGGGCACCGAAAACTCCTATCTTTCTGGAAGCTTGAGCATATTGCACCGATCGCATGGAAAGGGTATTGCTCTTGCTAGACATGCACCTATTGCTGAAACACATGCAGGCTGCTTCTCGGAAAATCGCCCACGCTTTTTGGGAATCGAAGGATTCCGGGATAATCATTCTTTCGAAGGACTGGCGCTCGACCACCAGTCTGCCGCCGCTGTTGTTGGGGCCGCGCGAGCTTCGATTCCGGCGCCTGGAGCGCCTGAGTCCGGAACGCAGTGGTCGCTATTGCCGCTATTTCCGGCGTAAGAACAGCTGGTATTTCACCATCCAGTCCCAGCGGTATCCGGAACTGCTGGACCGGAAGGTGAGGGTTTTTCTGGGGGGCGATTTCAATGGTTGGGGGGATGCGATTGGGCAGAGCCAGTGGGAGTTGCTTCCGGACACGGATGCTGCGGAAACGACTTATGAACTGCGGGTTCCACTGAAATTGTTGCCGCGCGCGAAGGTGTCGCAGTTCAAGTTCGTCACGGAAGACGGTGTCTGGTTGGATGCGCCTGAGAGTGCGCCGAACCGTGTGTACGCGCAAGACGGGGTCTGCAACTTTGTCTTCAATCCGGACCAGAGCGGGAAACATATCTTCCGTTTCGAGTCTCCGGCAGGATATGAGCCGGTGGGCAACGAGAAGATCATCTGGACGGATGGGTTGGTTGTCGAGGTGCACGAACTGCCGCATACGCAGTTCCTTACGATGGCTTCAAGCGGCTTGCCTATGGGCGCTGAGGTGCGTCGAGGGCGGACGACTTTCCGCTTGTTCGCACCGCGGGCCAAATCCGTCGCAGTTGGCTATGGGACGAAACCGGATGGGACGGACTTTAGCAAACACGCGCTCCAGTGCAGCGATGCGGTCTCCTGGGAGCTTGAGGTGGCGGAGGATCTCAGTGGCTCGTATTATTGGTTTTACGTGGATGGAGACAATTCCGAGGGTACCGCGCATTTCGACGGGAGTTTCCCCGTGCTGGATCCTTACGCAAAGGCCTGTCTCGGCCATCGTGGTCCGGGGATTGTCGTGTCGCCGGAGCGCCTGCAGAAATCACCGAGCCAATTTCAGGGCCCGGCTTGGCATGATATGGTCATCATGGAAGCCCATATCCGTGATTTGGCGTGTCACGCACCGATCGAATTGACGGCGCGCGAGCGCATGGGCTACGCCGGGGTCCGAAAATGGCTTAAGGCCGAGGCCTCTTATTTGAGGGAGATCGGCGTGAATACGATCGAGTTGCAGCCGATTCAGGAGTTCGATAACCGGGCGCCGGAGGATTATCATTGGGGCTACATGACGGTGAATTATTTTTCGCCGGAAAGCAGTTACGCCCAATCGCCGGAGTCCGCCTCGCAAGTGGAGGAGTTCAAAGCACTGGTCCGGGATTTTCACGATGAAGGCATGGCGCTCATTCTGGATGTCGTCTACAACCATGTCGGGGAGCCCAACCATCTGCTCTTCATCGACAAGTTCTATTATTTCCATACGGACGAAGCCAATGATTTGGTGAACTGGAGCGGCTGCGGGAATGACTTGCGCTGTGACACGCCGATGGCTCGTCGCCTGATCGTGGAAAGCCTCAAGCACTTGGTCGAGGTCTATGATGTGGACGGCTTCCGCTTTGATTTGGCCGAGTTGATCGGCATCGAGGTACTGCGGGAAATCGAAAAGGAACTGAAGGCGATCAAGCCCACACTTGTGCTGATTGCGGAACCCTGGAGCTTTCGGGGGCATATCCAGGACGAATTGCGCGAGACCGGTTTTGCTTCATGGAATGACGGATTCCGGGAATCGATGGCGAAGTATATTTGTGGTAATGGCAACCAGGAGGGAATCGCTTATTTTCTATCGGGGTCGCCCTCCACCAGCCGTTTTGTGGCCCAGTCGATCAATTATACGGAATCGCATGACGATTACTGCTGGCTCGACCGTATCACCGAGCGTCCCAAACATGACGGTTCCAATCCCACCGTGCTGGACCGGCGCAGGACCCATCTCATGGCAGCTGTACTCTTTGCGTCGTTGGGTGTGCCCATGATTTCGGCCGGACAGGACTTTCTTCGTTCCAAGCGCGGGATTCACAATACTTACCAACGAGGGGACCTCAACGCACTCGATTACAACCAGCGACTCATGTATGCGGGGACACACGCATACTTTAGCGCTTGGATCCGGTTCCGCCTGTCATCCGAAGGAGAGGCGCTGCGCTATAACGGGGGCCTTCGCGACGGTTACATGCAGTTCTACCATGTCGATGGCTCCAGTGCCGTGCTGGCTTCCTATAATCACGACCGGAGCCGGAATGTGCCTCGTTTGTTATTCGGAGTGAACCCGCATTTTGAATATGCGAGCATTGAATGCGAGATGGTCGGGGATCTGAAATTTGTGCAAATCGCCGATCATGAGCGGTTCGATCCGGCCGGACTTAAGGTGGCTTGTATTCCCCTCGGCGAAGGGCGGGTCCATCTGCCGCCCTTGAGTTGCGGACTTTGGATCGTGCAGGGCTAGCCGGAAGCGGTTTAGGCGGTCTCTGCAGAGGCCTCTTCTTCTTTCTTGCCCAAGTCCAGGATGCGCGCTTCCCCGAAATAGGGAGTCGTCCGGTACTGAGTCACACGGTTGAGTCGCTCTAGTTCGCGCGTGCTGGCACGAATCCAACGTTGTAGCTCCTTGAGCTCATCCAGGTCCGGAGTGTGCTCTCGGTCGGCTTTCTTGACGAGTAAATCAATACGTGTGGCGACGAGGGTGAGAGGTTGCGAGAGGTGGTGACAGGCGGCGCCCAGCGATTCATGCATGACGCGGTGTTGCTGATGTCTGATTTCGGTGCGATAGGAGTCGCGCATACGCAGAAGGACTCGGATGCGGGCGAGCAGGACCCGGATGTTGCCGAAAGTCGTCATGTAGTCGTTGGCTCCGGCTTCCAGGCTCTCGACGATGGCTTCGCTCTGGTTGAGGCCGGATAGCATGATGATCGGCAGCAGGTTGCGATTGTATCGGCGACGAATAATGCGCAAGAGGTCGAGCGAATTGACATCCGTGAGTTTGGTGTCGAGTAAGACCAGATCGAAGTCTTCATGCCTGGTTAAGAGTACATAGCCCTCGGATCCCGAGGTGCAGCATTTGACTTCATAGCCATGGTTGTGCAATGCGGTTTCGTACACCTTTAGCCGGGTGTCTTCGTCTTCAATGACTAGTATTTTGGGCCGCATGCTCGGATTCTACCTCTGGTTGTAGATAGAACCCTACAATGTATTGCCTGTGCCAAGGCAGGCAAATCGACTTAGCCAAAAAAGCTGACAGAATATAGCGTAGTCGAACGCTCGGCGGTATTCGCGAGTTTTCGTCGGGCAATTGCCCTAGTGTGCTAATTGATATTCCTTAGCCGCCATACGGGTGACTTCCAGCCACTCGTTCCAGATCTGCTTCAATGCACTGCGCATGGCGTGGATTTCCTTGACCAGCTTTTCGCGCTGGCCGGCGGTTGCCTTCTTCATTTCGCGGATTTTGAGCATGAGTGCGGTGGACTGCTCATCAAAGCGGGCGGCCAAGTCTTCGAGGCGGGCTTTCAGCTCGGAGGCCAGCTCGTCCATGTCATCCCCCAAATGGCTGAGGTGCTCGATGATCATTTTCTTGTCTTTAAGGACGAGTGATTTCTGCAGGGTAATCGTATTGATAACCCGGAGATTCTTGGCCATGCCGAACTTGGACGCTGTCCAGATCAGCCACTTTGTCGGGTCGAAATGGTACCAGCGGATCCCGTTGCGGTAGTCCGCTGCAAAGGCATGGTGGTAGTTGTGATAACCTTCACCGAAGGTCAGCAGCGCAAGTATCGCATTGTCCACGGCAGTCAGTTCGCGGGCATAAGTTTTCGAGCCGATCGTGTGGCAGAGCGAGTTGATGAACCAGGTGCTGTGGTGGATCATCGCCATGCGGATCAGAAAGCCCATGTAGAAGGAGGCGAACGGGCCGACCCAGAGACAGCCCAGAGCGAATACCGCCAGGTTCACGATGAGGACCAGATGCACATAATATTTATCCTGAAAGACAACACGCGGGTTTTTCAGCAGGTCGGCGACCAGGCTCGGGTCGTATTTGCGCTTGTAGTCGAACAGCCAGAGCAGGTGCGCGTACCAGAATCCCTTCTTGATCGAGTAGGGGTCTTTGTCCGTGTCCACATGATTGTGGTGAAGGCGGTGGTCATGCGACCACATGAGAGCCGACATTTCCCAGGAGAGAGCTGAGCCGAGCAGAATGCACCATTCGAATACGGGATTGGCGGCGTAGGCCTTGTGTGCGTACAGGCGGTGGTAGCCTGCGGTGATGGAGAGACCGCCGATCACGTAGGTGATCAGGAAGAGCAGGACGGCTGCCCAGGAAAACTGGGCGATAAAAAGCGGCAGCAGCCCGATGATCAGGCCATGATACACGACGACGAAGGCAAAGGTGTCCCAATTGCGGATTTTCATAGTAAAGAGTGGTAGTTTGCCCGGGGCATTTCGCGACGGGCTGGTAGTGATGATGTTTTTCTCGACCTCCTAGGGCGTTCCCGGTTCCTGAATCCCTAGAATTAGCGGAGGATGAGTCCCGTATAAGTCCTCTTAAAGGGGGCGGCTGTCAAGGTATTTAACCCCCCTGATGCCTTGCTGGGGCGGGATTAAAGTGCGTTAGCGCGTCTAATTTATAAAAAAATTAAAATTAGAATTGCTTTTGGGCCGTATTTTCTGGATGAGGAGGGTGTCGATTAACTCTTGCCATGCTGCTCCGGCAGACTACAAGAGCACGTCCTCATCCTTTCACCTAAAACTGAAAACTAAACAGGATAAATAATGGCTACTAAAATTGGTATTAACGGATTCGGCCGCATCGGTCGCCTGGTCTTTCGTTCTCTCGTAGAAAAGGGCCTCCTCGGCAGCGAAATCGAAGTTGTTGCGATCAACGACCTCGTTCCGGCAGAAAACCTCGCTTACCTCCTCAAGTATGACACCACACAAGGCCGCTTCAAGGGCACTGTAGAAACCAAGGGTGACGATATCCTGGTTGTGAATGGTCAAGAAATCAAGACGCTGGCCGTCCGTGAAGGTCCGGCTGCTCTTCCCTGGAAAGAACTGGGTGTTGACATCGTTATCGAGTCCACCGGCCTGTTCGTTCAAGACGAGAAGGCCAAGGGCCACCTCGACGCAGGTGCCAAGAAGGTCATCATCTCCGCTCCGGGCAAGGGTGACGGTGTGAAGACTGTTGTTCTTGGTGTCAATGACGACGAGTTGACTGCAGAGCAGGACATTATCTCCAACGCATCCTGCACCACTAACTGCTTGGCTCCGATCACCAAGGTTGTTCTCGACAACTTCGGCATCGCTGAAGGTCTGATGACCACCGTTCACTCTTACACTGCGACGCAACGCACCGTTGACGGTCCTTCCCCGAAGGACATGAAGGGTGGCCGCACTGCAGCGCTCAACATCATTCCTTCCACCACTGGTGCTGCTAAGGCTGTTGGTCTGGTGCTTCCTGCCGTTCAAGGCAAACTCACTGGTATGGCCTTCCGCGTGCCGACTCCGACTGTTTCGGTTGTCGACCTTACCGTGAAGACTGAAAAGAGCACTTCCTACGCAGAAATCTGTGAAAAGATGAAGGAAGCTTCCGAAGGTTCGCTCAAGGGTATCCTGGGTTACACCGAAGACGAAGTTTGCTCTTCCGACTTCATCCACGAAGAACTGAGCTCCATCTTCGACGCCGGATCCGGTATCGCACTGAGCGACACTTTCTTCAAGTTGGTGTCCTGGTATGACAACGAATGGGGTTACTCCAACCGCGTTGTTGAGCTCGTTCAAAAGGTTTCCAAGTTCCTCTAATCGGATCTCGGTAATCACTTGATTGAATTTCAGGCCGTCGCGGCAGGTTTTCCCTATCGGATACCCTGATCGCGGCGGCCTTTTTCGAATTCAAGACCGTACTTTCAAACTTTCATTCTCCATTCAAGAAAATGGCTACTAAATCCATCAAAGACGTAAACCTCGGCGGCAAGCGCGTGCTCGTCCGCTGTGACTTCAATGTGCCGCTTAAAGACGGCGCCGTTTCCGACGATTCCCGTATCGTCGCTGCACTGCCGACCATCCAGCATTTGGTCGAGCAGGGTGCCAAGGTGATCCTTTGCAGCCACCTGGGGCGTCCCAAGGGCGAAAAGAAGCCCGAGTTCAGCTTGGCTCCGGTTGCGGCCGACCTGGCTGCGAAGTTGGGCAAGCCGGTCACCTTCGTAAAGGACTGCATCGGCGAGGAAGTCGAGACGGCCGTCGCTGCTTTGGCGGATGGCGAGATCGCACTGCTCGAGAATGTCCGCTACTACAAGGGTGAGACGGACAATGACGCCGAATTTGCTGCGGCTCTGGCCAAGTGTGCCGATGCCTACGTGAATGACGCGTTTGGTACCGCCCACCGTGCCCACGCTTCGACTGCCGGTGTGACCGCCCACCTTTCCCCCTGTGTTTGCGGCTTCCTGATCGAGAAGGAACTGGCCTACCTGGGTGACAAGACAGCCAACCCGGACCGTCCCTTTACCGTGATTCTTGGCGGTGCTAAGGTTTCCGACAAGATCAAGGTGATCGACGCGCTGCTGGAAAAGGCCGACACCATCATCATTGGTGGTGCCATGGCTTACACCTTCGCTCTGGCACAAGGCCGTAAGGTCGGTAATTCCCTGAGTGAGCCCGATCACATCCCGACCGCCCAGTCCGCTTTGGACAAGGCCAAGGAAAAGGGTGTGAAGTTCCTGCTTCCGGTCGACAACCTGGCAGTCAAGGACCTTGATTTCGGTGCCGGTACCGTCGGTGAAACCAAGATTTTCGACGGGGAGATTGAAGACGGCTGGGAAGGTGTTGATATCGGTCCGAAGAGCATTGAGCTTTTCAAGGCTGAAGTCGCCGCAGCCAAGACCGTTCTCTGGAACGGCCCGATGGGGATCTTTGAAATCGACGCCTGCAACAAGGGCACCTTCGCTGTGGCCGAAACAATCGCCGAGTCGGATGGTATTTCCATCATCGGTGGTGGTGACTCCGTCAAGGCGATCAAGATGTCGGGTTACAGCGACAAGGTGACCTTTATGAGCACCGGTGGCGGCGCCTCCCTCGAGTTCCTCGAAGGCAAAGAGCTTCCTGGTGTGACTGCACTGGACCAGGCTTAATTTAAGCTGCAAACCTGAATTCTAAATTCGAACATTCTAAATAATGAGCAAAAAAGCACGTAAATACCTGATCGCAGGTAACTGGAAAATGAATCTCAACTCGGCCGAGGGTGCTGAGTTGGCCAAGGACGTAGTCGGCCTTGTCGGTGCCCAAACCGATGTCGCCGTCTGCGTATGCCCGACCTTCACGACACTCGAGTCGGTCTCCAAGGTGGTCAACGATTCCAATGTCGCTCTGGGTGCACAGAACATGCACTTCGAGGCTTCCGGTGCCTACACCGGTGAAATCTCGGCTGAAATGCTGCGCCACCTCTTCTGTTCCTACGTCATTCTTGGTCACAGCGAGCGTCGCCAATACTTCGGTGAAACCGACGCGATCGTAAACAAGAAGACTTTGGTGGCCCTAGAGGCGAACCTGAAGCCGATCGTCTGCATCGGAGAGACGCTCGAAGAGCGTGAGGCCGGTAAGGTCAACGAAGTTATCAAGACCCAGACCGAAGGCGCTTTGGCCGGCGTGACTGCCGACCAAGCTGAAAATCTTGTCATCGCCTACGAGCCCGTCTGGGCGATCGGTACCGGCAAGACTGCGACTCCGGAAATGGCCGAGGAAGTCCACGCGGAAATCCGCTGCCTGCTTGCAGGTATCCTCGGAGAAGAAGCGGCCGATAAGGTCCGCATCCTCTACGGTGGTTCCATGAAGCCGGGCAACGCTGCCGACCTGTTGGCTCAAAAGAACATTGACGGTGGCCTGATTGGTGGCGCGGCCCTCAAGGCCAGCGACTTCGCCGGTATCGTCGATGCCGCTGTCGAGCTTTCCAAGTAAGCGTATCCATCTTTGCATGACAAAGGCCGGGCTTTCGCCCGGCCTTTTTTGTTTTGGGGCGATTGCGTCGATGGCCGATTCCTGAGATTCCATCGTCAATTCGAACCCGAATGAAAGACCGGGGCAACCATGCCCCGGCCTTCCACTCTTACTTGATCGTGTTACCCTGATTTTTCCTTACGTATGAAGAAAAGTTTACTTCGTGGCGCCGGTACTGGCCGGATTGGTGAATACGTAGCCGGCTGCCAGTTCGGAGTAATCCTTGATCTGTGCCTTCTGCCATGCGGCATCGCGTCCGAGTTCCTTTGCCATGAGCTCGGCGACCACCGGTGCGGCCTCGATTGAAGCGGCTGCATTGAGCAGGAGTGCGCGGGTGCGCCGAGCCAGCACATCCTCGACGGTGCGTGCCATTTCTTCCCTCGTGTGCCAGACGACTTCCGCCTTCTGGTAGGGCAGCATGGGATGCACCTTTTCGGCAAGCTCAGGGGATTCCTTGAGCAGTGCCTGTATGTGAAGACCGTCGGAACCGTATGGGGACAGGTTCGCTTGAACCGCTTCCGCGCGGGTCCATCCGTGAATTTGCATGTCTTCGGTTTCGCAGCGCTTATGGTCCAGTCCGCCCAAAGTCTCTGCCTGGTCGATGACATCCTCGGCCATTTTCCGGTAGGTCGTCCACTTGCCGCCGGTGAGTGTGATCAGGCCGCTGCCGCTGACGATGATGCTGTGGTCGCGCGAGAGTGCGGCGGTATCCGAACCGTCCCCCGCCTTGACCAGGGGCCTTAGGCCGGCGAAGACGCTGAGTACGTCATCCGCGGTGGGATCCTTGGTCAGGTACTTGCAGGCATGGGTCAGAACGAAGTCGCGTTCCTCTTCCAGGGCCCTCGGTTCGAGACTGTGGCTGTCCAGCGGGGTGTCGGTCGTGCCCACCACCACATGGTCGTGCCAGGGGACGGCGAAGAGCACACGGCCATCCGCGGTCTTGGGAATCATGATCGCGGAATCGCCGGGCAGGAAGCTCTTCGGCAGCACGATATGGATCCCTTGGCTGACCGCGATGATCCCTTTGGCTTCCTTGTCGTCCATCTGGCGCAGGTCGTCGACGAAGACGCCGGTGGCGTTGATCACGGACTTGCCCTTTACCTCGAACTTTTCGTCGTTCTCAAGGTCGTGTATTTGGACGCCGGATACGACGCCGTTTTCCTTTACGAGTCCGACGCATCGGCAGTAGTTGAGCATGGCCGCGCCGAGTTCTTCGGCGGTTTGTGCCAGGTTCACTGCAAGGCGGGAATCGTCGAATTGGCCGTCATGGTAGATGACCCCTCCCACGAGCTTCTCCTGCTCGACGGTGGGGATCTTCTCGATGGTTTCCTTGCGGCTGAGGTGGCGTGACGGGGATAGGCCCAGCTTTCCTGCGAGTTGATCGTAGACCTTCATGCCGATTCCGTAGAAGGGGCCTTCCCACCACGAGTAGTTCGGGATGACGAAGGCTTGGGAGCGCACCAGGTGCGGTGCGTTCTGGGCCAGTCTGCCCCGTTCGCGGAGTGCCTCCAGTACGAGCGAGATATTGCCCTGTTGCAGGTAGCGGACCCCGCCGTGCACGAGTTTCGTGGAGCGGCTGGAGGTGCCTTTGGCAAAGTCGGACTGTTCGAAGAGTGCGACGCTGTGGCCTCGAGCTGCGGCGTCGACCGCGGCTCCGAGTCCGGAAGCGCCACCGCCGATGACGATGACGTCGAATGGTTTTTCAGCGCTCTTGGCGCGATCAAGTGAGATGGAACGTTTCATGATTTTCAGGGGGTGGTGGGTGTCATTTGCTTAGATTGAGACGGCTGGGTTGCACCAGTCTTCCGGGTACGGCATGTGTCCGGGGACCAGCAGGCAAGCGCTGGGGACAAGGCGGCTGGAGATGATGTGGCGTTGAATTGTTCTCATAAGACAGGTGATGATGATTTTTCGTGTATTCGGGCGGTGTCTTATTCGTCGACGACGTCTTCCCAATTCTTCGCGCGCTCCAGCGCCTTGTCCCAGCCCTTGCGCAAGTCTTCCATGGCGGCGGGATCTTTCTGTGGTACGAATTTGCGTTCCATCTCCCAGGACTGGGTGATGGCGTCCCTGCTTTCCCAGTAACCGACTGCAAGGCCGGCGAGATAGGCGGCGCCCAGTGCGGTTGTTTCGATGCATTTGGGGCGTTGCACTTCGGTTTGCAGGAGATCCGCCTGGAATTGGAGGAGTGGGTTGCTGCGGCAGGCGCCGCCGTCCACACGCAGCTCCTTCAGGCTCAAGCCGCTGTCTTTTTCCATTGAAGTAATGAGATCCGCGCTTTGGAAGGCGATCGACTCCAGGGCCGCCCGGCAGAAGTGTGCCCGGTTGGTGCCGCGGGTGATGCCGACGGCGGCACCCCGTGCATAGGGGTCCCAGTGCGGGGCGCCCAAGCCGGCGAAGGCGGGCACGAGGAAGAGGCCGCCCGCATCGTCGACCGTGTCGGCCAGTTGATCGAGCTCCTGTGCGGTACGCACCAGTTGAAGCTCGTCCCGGATCCACTGCACGACGGCACCTCCGATAAAGATCGATCCCTCCAGGGCGTATTCGGTTTTGTCTCCGATGCGCCAGGCAACCGTGGTCAGTAGGTTGTTCTTTGAGCGGACGGGCTTTTCGCCCATATTCATGAGCAGGAAGCAGCCCGTGCCGTAGGTGTTTTTCGCCATTCCGGGCGTAAAGCATGCCTGGCCAAAGAGGGCGGCATGCTGGTCACCGGCGATACCCGCGATTGGTGCTCCTCCGGGATAGAGATTGTCTTCCACATGGCCGTAGATCTCGGAGCTGGAACGTATTTCCGGAAGCATGCTGCGGGGGACGTCAAAGAGCTCGAGCAGATCGTCGTCCCATCCGTCCTGGTCGATGTTGTAAAAAAGTGTGCGGCTGGCGTTGGTGATGTCGGTGACATGCACCTTGTGGCCTGTGAGTTGCCAAACGAGCCATGAGTCGACCGTGCCGAAGAGCAGTTTGCCGGCTTCGGCCTTGGCCCGTGCGCCGGGAACGTTCTCAAGGATCCAGCGTACTTTTGTTCCTGCGAAATAGGGATCCAGGCGCAGTCCGGTCTTCTCGCTGACCATCTTTTCGTAACCGTCCTGCTTCAACTTGCGGCAGTAATCGGCCGTGCGGCGGTCTTGCCAGACGATCGCATTATAGACCGGTTTGCCGGTTTCCTTGTCCCAGACGATGGTGGTTTCGCGCTGGTTGGTGATGCCGACCGCTGCAATGGCATCGCGGGAGAGGTCCGCCCTTGAGATCGCTTCGGCGGCCGTCGAGCTTTGGCTCGACCAGATTTCCATCGGGTCGTGCTCGACCCAACCGGGCTTCGGATAGATTTGTTGAAATTCCTTTTGGGCGATGGAAACGATTTCGCCAGCGTGGTCGAAGACAATGGAGCGGGAACTGGTTGTGCCTTGGTCGATAGCGAGGATATATTTTTTCTGAGGCATGATGGGTGGGGTTTGTGTGTTTTGGTTATTAGAGTGCCAGAAGGACGAAGAGTTTGGCGCCGGCGACGCCGCCCAGTAGCGGGGCGACGACCGGGATCCAGGCATAGGCCCAGTCGGAACTGCCTTTACCGGCAATGGGCAGGATGGCGTGGGCGATGCGGGGTCCGAGGTCGCGGGCCGGGTTGATGGCGTATCCGGTCGGACCTCCCAGGGAAAGGCCGATGGCGAGGACCAGGATGCCGACCAGCATGGGCCCAAACCAAGTCCCGACTGCGGCAGTCCAGGAGGATTGATCCGAGATGGCTCCGTCGGCTACTTTGCCCAGGGCGAGGACGAGAAAGACCAAGGTCGCAGTGCCGATAAATTCGCTGATGAAGGCCGGGACGGTCTTACGGATCGCGGGGGCGGTGCAGTGGCAGGCCAGTTTGAGCTCCGGTGCATCGGTTTCTTTCCAGTGCGCCAGGTACGTCAAATAGACCAGAATGGAACCTATCATGGCACCGCACATTTGGGAGAAAAGATAGCCAGGGACTTGAGCCCAGTCAAATGCGCCGATGGATGCCAGCGCCACGGTGACCGCCGGGTTGATGTGGGCGCCGGATACGCGGCCGACTGCGTAGACCGCAAGAGCCACTCCCAGACCCCAGCCGAAGGTAATGACGATCCAGCCACCATGCTGGCCTTTGGATTTATTGAGGAGGACATTGGCAACGACGCCGTTGCCGAAAAGGATGAGTAGGGCAGTGCCAAGGCACTCGGCTGCATAGGGGTTCATTGTGTAATTCTTGGGGTTTTAGGTTCAGGGTGGGTGTGTGATATTTAAAGTAGTATCTGTTTTTCTGGTTATGCAAGTCATTAATAAATAATGAGATATGGGATATATATGGTTGTGTTCCGCAAGTCGGAGACGGATTCTTGTGCTAATTCTTGTGTATTGCTTTGGAATGTGAGCTTGACTGATGTGAAATCCCAAGGATATCCAACTTCAACGCTTGTGAATTCCAATTTTGTGTATTGATTCAGAGGTGGAATTTTTTTTGCACCATGCTGCCATCGAAGCGTCAGGAGTTGATTTTAAGGCGGATTGAGTCTGAGGGTTCGGTGCGTAGTTTGGACTTGGCGTCTGCCTTTGGCGTGACGAATGAGACGATACGCAAAGACCTTGAGGCGCTGGCTGGGGCAAAGCGTATCGTACGTATCCATGGGGGTGCGACCGGGGTGAGTGATTCGCGGCATGATCTGCCGCTGCCGGCGCGCCAGTCGGTGAGCCGGTTTGAAAAGTCCGTTGTTGCCCGCGAGGCTGTTCGTTTAATTGAGCCGAAGGACACGATTTTCATGGATGCGAGTTCGACGGTACTGACCATGACTGACTATCTGCCCGCGGTTCCGCTGACGATTCTGACGAATGCGCACCATGTGATCGTGGCCTTGGGAGGGCGTCCCGAATATGACCTGATCTGTACCGGTGGAAATTACGAGGAACGTTCCCGTTCCTATGTGGGCGCGATGGCAGAAGACGCCTTGAAGCGTTTCATGATCAAGTGGCTCTTTGTGGGGGTCGATGGATTGCATCACGAAATGGGTGCCTCGGAGGTCAACCCGGGGCAGGCGGTGCTGAAGGAGCGTTTGATTCCACGTGCGGAGAATGTTTGCGTGGTCTGCGACTCCAGTAAGCTCGAGAAGAAGAGCCCGTTTATCTTTGCGCCGGTCCGGAAGCTGGATTTCCTTGTCACCGATAGCCGGGCGGATCCGAAAGTGCTTCGACTTTTTGAAGGTGAGGGGATTCGCGTCCGGATTGCGGAGCTGCCTGAAGAGGGACGGGGGCTGGTTTAGCAGTCGACATCTGTCTGTGATTATGATGCATGGCATGCCGACACATCGTGCTCTATGAATTCCGAAGAGATTGATCCAAAGGCCTACAAGAACACCGGCGTGAAGCGTTTGTTCAAAGCGCTGTATTATTCGTTCGAAGGTATTGCTTCGAGCTTTAAGCATGAAGCGGCTTTCCGGCAGGAAGCGCTTCTGGCCTGTGTGCTCATTCCTCTGTCCTTTCTGCTCCGTGTTGAACTGACGCATCACCTGTTTCTGGTCGGGAGTGTCTTGCTGATACTCATCGTGGAACTGCTCAATTCGGGCATCGAAGCGGTGGTTGATGACATCTCGATGAAGAATCGGCCGTTGGCGAAGCGGGCCAAGGATATGGGCAGCGCGGCCGTCCTGATTGCCTTGCTGAACTGCTTTATCTGCTGGGTTTCCGTGATTGTGGTCAACTGGGACCGCCTAGTTTCCTAGTACAGCCGACGGATGTTGCACCTCGTTCTCTTTAATCCGGAGATCCCTCAGAACACGGGAAATATAGGCCGCTTGTGCGCGATCACGAAAAGCCGTTTGCACCTGATCCACCCGCTTGGGTTTACGATTACGGACAAGCATCTGAAGCGGAGCGGAATGGACTACTGGCATTCGCTGGATGTGCATCACCATGAAGATTGGGAGTCCTTCCGTGTGAGCCCCTTCGCGCCGCGAAGACTTTGGCTTTTTACCACCAAAGCCGATCATGTCTACTGGGATGTGAGTTACGCGGAGGATGACGGCCTTGTTTTTGGCAATGAAGGACATGGCGCGCCCGAGTGGCTGCATACGGAAATGGAGGGGCAGCGTTTGACGATCCCGCATGCGAATACGGATTTGCGTTCCCTGAACCTGTCGACGGCGGCGGGCATTGCGACCTACGAAGCGCTGCGTCAGCTTCGCTGAGCGCCGGTCAGTCTTCGCCCTTGAGGTCGACGATGATGCTTTCGGCGATACGTTGGCTGCTGCCCCGGTTTCGTTGGTGCCAGTCCAGACCCGCTTTCGACATGGCTTGCCGCTTCGGGGAGTCGTTGGCTAGCGCGACCAATGCCTGTACGAGGCTGTCTTCGTCCTCGACCTGAATGCCGACGCCATTGTGAACGAGTGCCCGGCTGATTGCTTTGAAGTTCGTCATTTTGGGTCCCATGATCAGGGGGAGGCCCATGCCGGCGGGTTCAATCGGTGTCTGGCCGCCGTCGTGGGGCGGCAGGCTTTTGCCGATGAAGGCGAGGTTTGCCGACTGGCTGAGTACGGTGAGCTCACCTGTGGTGTCGGCCAGATGAATCTGTACCGGGCGATTCGGATTTTTGCCCTTTGAGCGTTGGTGCCAGCTGTGGTCCTGTGCCTCCAAGGCATTCACGATCTCGGCGGCACGCTCGGCATGACGGGGGACGAGCAAGAGTCTGCAGTCGTAGCCTGCTTCGATTAGGCTGGCCTGGGCGCGCAGTAGCGGGCGTTCCTCGCCGGGCCAGATGGAGGAGCCGAGGAGTACGAAGCAGGGCATGCCGGACTCGTTGTAGAAGCCCAGTTCCCTGCGGAGCTGCGCGATGGCAGTCGCATCCAGACGGGGGTTGATCTCGACATCGCACTTGATGCTGCCCGGGCATGTGATCCGGGTCTCGTTGCCTCCCAGTTCGATGAGGCGTTGTTGGTCCAAGTTGCTGGTTGCGTAGATGTGCTCTAGTTGACCGAAGAGCCACTGGGCCAAAGGTCGCAGTTTGCGGTAGCGCTCGTAGCTTTTGTCCGACATCCGGGCATTGACCAGAAATGCCGGGACGTTGCGCTTGCGAGCTTGGTGCAGATGCTCCGGCCAAAGCTCGCTCTCGGTCAACACGATGGCGTCGGGCCGGATGCGTTTCCATGCATTGCCGGAGAAAGGCCAGAAATCGAGGGGGAAAATTCCGATGCTGAGCACCTGTCCGCTATACCGTTTGCGTGCTTCCGCGTAACCGGTGCTGGTTGTGGTGGTCAGGACGATTTCAACGTCCCCGTTGCGCTGCAGGTGTTGGAGTAGCGGGCCAACAGCGAGCACTTCGCCGACACTGACAGCTTGCAACCAAATACGCTTCTTTGGGGAAGAGGTCTTTGGGAGCGGATGGAAATAGCCGAAACGGTGTTTGAAGTCCTTACTGTAGCCGCCACGCCGCCACATCCTCAGTCCGTAGTAGGGAAGCGCGAGGATCAATCCGGGTAAGAAAAGCAGCCGATACAGCCAAATCATCTTAAGGGGTATGGTTCAGGCGATGCGCTATTCCAAGTCCAATTCTAGAGTCTTGAGCGAAATCGAAGCCGCTTTATTGATCTCCGGGGCGTCTGGAATACTTCCGGGGGGCGTTGCGCCCTGCCTGGATTGCTTGTGGGCGATGATTTGCGCCACTCGGTGGAACCGCCGGCCTTCTGGGACTTAGCTCGGGACTTGCACTAGAACTGGTAGGCCACTGCCAGCGTGTGCATGTCCAAGCCGGGATTCGGATCAGCCAGGTCGGCATTGGACGTATGCTGGTAGCGATAGCCGACAGTCCAGGTGTCGTTTATATTCCAGTCGACGCCGATACGGCTGATGAACTGGAAGTTGCTGCCAATGTCGACCTTGCCGTAGCTGTCCTCCGAGTAAAGTGCAGGGGATGAGCTGACCGCCAAAATGAGGGGGAAGTCGCCGTAGCTCAACTTGGCTTCCGGGCCGATAGAACCGTAGACCGCAGTCTGGCCTTCTCCATCCACAATACCGATGGCGGCCTCAAACTCGATGTCCAGGACCAGTTTCTCGGTCAGTTGCCAGTTCCAGGGGCTGTTGATTTCGCTAAACACTTCGGCCGACCAGAGCGAAATCTCGTCCTCGATGTCCGTCCCGACGCGGAATCCGGCGGTGTGGAAGGGGCACTGGCTGTCGGTCGCGGCGAAGGCGCCGGAGGTCATTAGAATGAGGGAGAGTAGTGTCGAACGCATTGTTAGTCTATGAGTTAAGGGAGTTGCTTGTCTGCAGTTTTCAGGCTGATTGCTCTTGAAAGGACGGTCAAGATTTCACTTCAACGGAACAATCCGTTTTCCTTCATCTTTTCAGTTGACCTTGTTACGGGGAAAACTTTGCTGGTCGCTTCCCTTTGCGAGGAGAGGTGACAGAGTGGCCGATTGTGCATCCCTGGAAAGGATGTGTGCTGGAAACGGTACCGAGGGTTCGAATCCCTCCCTCTCCGCCATGGGGCGGGGCTGCGCCAGTAAAGGGATTAAGCGGCTATTGTGTCTTCTTGGGCCCCTTTTACAATGTAGGTTACAATCGTGTCGCCTGTAAGCGCTAATGTTCGATCACCGGTCACTCGGCTGCATCGCGCCGCTTCAGTTTGCTCAACAAGAGATTGAAGAAGAACAACCAACACAATGCTGGGCCTCCTGTCGGGCATTGATATACTATACGGTATAGAACAACTCATTAACTCCTCTAGACTAACAGAAAGCTCTGGCTCACGTTGGGAACTCGACCAATATCAAGAATTCCTTTTAGGAGCTCATTTTCTAATTGATCGATAAAGTCCATATCCCGCTAAGCCGACAATACTTCCGGAATTACTATCGGTGTCATTCCTGCCGATACGGCTGTTACTCCTGCGGTGAGACCCATTCCGCCAAGGCTAGCAAAAAGTAATTTTACTTTGATCATTTCTTTTTGCAGACACTGCAGTTGCCTCCGTCCTTGGAGCAGTTTTTGCATGAAGAACAGTTCTTGCATGCAGAACAAGTTCCGGTCGGACTGCACTTAGCGGCATAGCTTGAAATGGGAGCTCCAACAAGTGCAAGGAACAGTAAGATGGCGATGTATTTCATAGTATATTTCTGTGCTCTGGTTGTTCTGGGGTATTGTTAGCGGTTGCCCTAATCCAGAGTTCGAATTAGGTTAACGTGTTTCAAAAGGGTCTTTCGAACTTTCTGATTCATAGTAGCGACCTACGTACTCGATCAATTGGTCGCAGAAGTTAATTGTATTGGTGTAGTCTTGGCCCATTAGGGCATATGCCTTTTTGCTATTCTTTACAGCCTCTTTCCTTTGTGTTGTCAGATGATTGTAGAGTGCAGACCTAGCCAATTTTTTTTGATACTCTACGTCTTGAACTGAAAGAGATGGGTTTGAGGTCTTCTCAAGATAGCGATTGATGATTCGTGATACAGTATCGCTCCGCTGATAATGCCAGTTGGTGCCCCATACCGCAGATAATACGCATAGAACCTCGGTTTGTATGCGAGTGATGTCTTGGTGTTGGCGCTCAAGCTCATCAAATGTAACCCTCTCCCAACTGTTGATATTATCGATGCGATAGCCAAATAGCCTTACATCACTTTTTACTTGAGACCCTTTTTGATTTTTGGAGTGCTGGTTGAACCAATCTAGCAAATCTCGTCTAGTTGAAAGAGTGTCTACCCCAATGACTTCCCAGTCGGTCGTCTTAATTACGGGGCTGCCACTGTTGCCTGCGAATGTTGGCGCATTATGTTCTACGAGCTTTGGTCCCACTGCGACGACTGATCCTTTTGTTTGAAGTATAGTTCCGTCGCCAAGACTATTTCCTGGTATCAGAACCTCAGTTCCAACAGATACATTCGAAAAGACATCTTGGGTAATGTTGAAATAGTTCAGGCGATTTTGATTACTTAACTTCAAGATCGCAATGTCGTAGCCTTTGGCAGCATACACGTCGTCTATTGAAAGCATATCGCCGTCCATCGTCATGAACTTCAGCTTAGTATTGTCTTTGATTACATGGATATTGGTTACGACGAATAGAACACCTTTCATCTTTGCGATAAATCCTGTTCCTCTTCCTCTAGAACCTTCAATCACAACGACGGCGCGCTTCTTCTCGACGGGAAGTAGATCTACATGCTCACTTTTCTTAGTTTGAGTTGATTGTTGGTCCGGGGTTGGGGCTAACGGGTCGTCTTCCTGAAATGGATTACCTGAAATGCCGGTTTGCGCCGCGAATGGGTCTGAAGTTGCCTGACCGTTTTGAGGTGCGAATGGATCGGTTTGTGCAGATGAGGTTCCCGAGGTGGAGGCTAATATTCCCAATGAAAAAAGTAAGAATTTGCTGCCCATCGTTGTATATCTAAATCTCGCTTCTTGACCGATTAAAAAGTGCATGATTAAAGATGGGACTACTTCTGAACAGGGGGAGGACTCGACCCGTTTGATGGATTGTTCGGCTTGAATCTAATCATTCTAGTACGAAAGCTATGAATCTTGTAGTTTGGTGTATCCTAAAGTATCATATATCTCTTTGACTGTGTGATGATTTACGTGGGGAAGTTAGGGATATGGATTAGAGCAGTATGCTAATAATGTTTCAACCACTAATGCGTTAGGCTTTTGGGCTCTACCCAAATCTATGAATTCAAGGACTCTAGAAGCTCGTTGAGAAAGCACTTCATTGCGAATTCACGATGCGATGGCTTGGTGATCTCCAGTCCCATGCTAAGGTTTTGTAGAAGCAGATTATTAATCCCATGTCTCTTTAAGTAGTGATTGCTGCGAATGCTTCCTTGGTTCGCATGTCATTGTCTAAGCAATTCTCAACCGCATCCCGTAGCACCTGCACGGCATGGCTTTTCTCCCGTAGCCATGCAATTTCTGTCCTCGTCCGCTCGAAAGGGTAGTCTGACCCTGTTTACTGGATCTTTGAATCCCTCCCTCTCCGCCATGGGGCGGAGCCCCACAGAATCTTCGGCGGAGCCGAAGCAAGTCGTATTAATTTGGGCTCGGCCTGCCGAATCGCGGCGGCTGGAGACGGCCGCCCTCCCTTAAGCTCGTGCCATTCAAGCCTTCAGCTGTACTTGTGCCTGAGGGGATGATTCAACGGTTGAATATGTAAGGCCTTGCGCTATCCGGCTCTGTGGATATCCGTTGCAGATCTTATCTGTTGTCTACTGATATATAGGGGAAACGCAGGCTTTCGGGTCTGCGTTTTTTTATTCCTGTGGGGGCTGTGTAATGGTGGTACCTTCAATCCAGATTCCATTGACGAGTATCGTTTTGGGGGAGGTGGGGACTCCGAATTCGCCGCGTTCGACTAGGCTGGTGACCTGTTCCACTGCCGAGGCGCCCATGCACTCATAATCAGGGTAGATTCCTGAGAGCTTGGAATCAGGTGCCTTTGTGTTGAGGACAAATAAGCCGGTTTCGTCCGGGACGGCGATGTTCATGTTTTTCAGCCAGATGGGGATGGCATGGTGCATGGTGACGATCAGGTCGGGACGGTGTTTGGCGTACCAGGTTTGGAAGCGTTGTTCGTCCAAGTTTTTCGTTACGAGCGGGGGCACGCGTTTATTTTTCGGGCTTTGCCATTCGTAAAGCAGGTAGCTGGAAAGATTCGCGTAGTCCATGCGAGCTTCATGTTCCTCTTGCATGGCGAAGCCTATTTTGCGGTAGCCGCGTGCTTCCAGATGGTAGAAAATTTGTCGTACGGAATGCACCAAGTCACGGGCGATGCGTGAGAGGTTCGGTTCTGAGAGGGTGTATCCGATGCAAACGCCCGCAAACTTTGTCCAGTCGAGTGGGAGTTGGGATTTTGGTTGGGTAAAGGGCGCAACGATCACGCCACGGATGCCGCGCGCTTTCAGTTTGTTGGCCAGGCCTGAAAGGTGGTTTTCGCTGCTTTGAAGGTCGAAGCGTTCGATGCCGTAGCCAATTTCCTTGGCTCGCTGGTGGATGCCGCGGTAGATCGCTGTTTCGTAGCCTTGGGTATGGGGTACCAGATAGGCGATGTTCTCCTTGTAGTGTTGCTTGCCACCGCTGCGGATTTCGCTCATGACGCGCGAAAGTGTGCGATTGGGCTGGTAGCCCATGGTACGGGCGGTTGAGAGCACGTGCTCGCGGGTTGCTTGGGCGATCTTGGGGCTGTTGCGCAGCGCCAGGGATACGGTCGAGGTGGATAGGTTGCCGCAAGCGGCCGCGATCTCTGCTAGGGTTGGCTGTTTCATTGCGCTCCGTTGGTGTGCGACGGATAGAAATGTAGGCGAACGCGTTGTGAAATCAACCGTTGAATGCGAACGGTCGTCTCGCGGTTCCCCTCTTCGCTCTATTCGGCGGGAGTCGCCAGTGCTTGGCAGATTTTCTCGACCGAGTCGGCCAGTCCGGACTGATCGGGATGTTCCGGTATTGACCGGTAATTATCCTTATAGAGGCTGGATGTCAGTGACAGCGAGCTGAGTGCTCGGTAGTCTTACCGGGCTGGATCGTAGCGATCCAGCTCTTGCATCAGGCTTGCGCTGCTCCGCTTTGACCGGCTAGCCTGCATTGTCCGGGCCCATGCCGAGTCGGGCCTTGATCCAGTCCTTGATTCCCTCTGCGGCTTGTGGTCCCTCGCGGATTACCAGATAGATGATGTAGCCATAAAGGGCGATGGCGCAGAGTCCGACCGCGAAGGCGGCAATGGCCAGCAGGCCATCTTCTTCAGACAAGCCCACCCCAATCATGAATATCACCATGGCCGGAAAGGTGTTTGTCAACGGAATCGGCAGGATCATGAGACAGGCCATGATTGCGATGACGACTGCCATGGCAGACTGACCCGCCTGAGACCTGATCCAGCGTTGGCGCGGCTTTATCAGGTGCTCGATCATGTGCAAAAACTTTGAAGCCGCACCGATCATCTTGGATGCCAGCTTGGGGTTGATCCGGACCCGTTTGGTGCGTTCCGGAAGCCAGACGGTTTGACGGCCGATGAGCATTTGGATGGCGATGAGGACGATCGCGATGCCGAAGGGGGTGCTGTAACCGGGCGCGGGCACGGGCAGGGCGCTCGGCAATGAAAGGATGAGCAGGAGCAAGCCAAATCCTTTTTCGCCAACGGCATCTGACAGTTCGCCGATCGAGGGGCCCCGTTCATCCTGTGATGCGAGGCTCGCTTCCAGACTTTCGGCCAGCGTTTGATGGGTTTCCCCCGATGTTTGGGTTTGCATAATGTGCTCTACGGAGTTCGAACAAGGCTATCGTCCAGCTTGACCTGGAGGTCAAAGCAAACCGTATTCCGTATGCAATCTAAGATGCCAGCCAAGCCTGCGAGCCGTGTCGCCCTTTACGGCGGGGCCTTTGACCCCGTGCACAACGCCCACCTTGAGGTGGCCCGGTGTGCCTGTCGTGCGCTTTTACTGGACCGGATCATTTTCATCCCGGCGTCACAATCGCCGTTGAAGTTGCAGGGGCCGCAGGCCCCGGATGCGGAACGCCTTGAAATGTTGCACTTGGCTACGGCCGGCGAGGCCAGATTTTCGGTGGACGACTATGAATTGCGTCGTGGCGGAATCAGTTACACGATCGACACGGTGAAGCATTTCAGGGGGCTGCTCGACGGGGCCGAGCTTTTTTGGGTCCTTGGGGCCGACCAGTTCGAGCAATTGGACCGTTGGCGGTCGGTTCAAGCGCTGTCGTCAATGGTCACCTATCTGGTCCTCGCCCGTCCCGGGTACAGTCCCGAGGCGCCACCGGTCGCCGGTCTTCGGTTCACGCGTGTGGACGCACCGTTGATGGAGGAGAGCTCGACCATGGTTCGGGAAAAGTGCCGCAATTCAGAGTCTATCAAAGGGCTTGTGCCGGAGGCGGTTCGTTCTTTTATTACTGAAAAAGCACTCTACGCCTCTGCTGAATAAGAAGACATGCCTGATTCCAAACCGAAACCGAAACTGACGACATTGGACGAAATTCGCTGCGCTGTGCAGGCGATTGAAGACAAGAAAGGGGAGCACGTACGTGTTCTGGATGTGCGTGGCAAGTCGACCATTACCGACTATCTGGTACTGGCCACCGGGACTTCGGATCCGCATTTGAAAGCACTGAAGGGCGAACTGGACCGAGTGCTGAAGGAGCAAGGCGTTCAACTGGTCGGCGAGGATCGCACTGTGACCAGTGGCTGGGTGGTTGTGGACGCTTTTGATTTCATGGTTCATCTACAGACTGCAGAGATGCGCGATTTTTACCGGCTGGACCAATTGTGGAAGGACGCTTCGGAAATTGAACTTTAAGTGCCCGTCGGCCTTGCTTTGCCTCGCTGGCCGTTTTCACCCTGTAAGTCTCGTGTGAGAATCTCGTTGTTTCTTTAAAATATATCTATACGCCTCGAAACCAGCAGCTTACTTGCGGCATACATGTCCCCGGACCGATCCAGCAACCCTCCGCAGCCCCCCCATTATCAGGACCTCCTGGCCTCTCTTGTGATGGGAATGGTTTCTTTTTCCTCGATCGGATTCGTTATCTACCGTCTCGGGGTCGGGACGGCTCAAGCGGTGGTGTTTGCGCTATTGAGCGGAGTGGCGGTTGCCGCCTTCATTCTTCGGGAACGCAGTTTGATGCATCGTATCACCGAGCTGGATCACCAGCGGGTCTCCGAAGTTGGAATGCTGGGGGAGCGGATCGATCACCTCTATCAGAACTCAACGGCCAGTCTGGTGCTCTTTGATGTGGGGACGCTCATCGTCGACCGTGCGAGTGCGGGTTTTCTGGACCTGATCCAGGCCGAGGGGAAGCAGCGTGCACGCGGCCGGAGCCTGGATGAACTGCTGGGAGTCGAAGCCACCCAGTTGGAACGGGTGGTGGACGGTCTGATTCGTGAGACGATGACGGTGCCGGCCTTGCTGCATTGTCAGCTGCCGGGGGGCGAGCTCGAACTGGCGATGAGTGGAAACTACTTGGCCCACCGCCATATGATGGAAGCTGCATTTTTCCCGGTTCGTAACCGCGGGGACTCCTCGCTTGCGTTCGAACGTGCCATGGGGGATCTCGAACGCTTCAGGTTTGGAATGGCGCGACGGGAGCACCGCATTCTCGAACTGAAAGGCGAGGTCAACGAGCTGCTGAAAGAAGCCGGTCAAGCAGTGCGCTACAAGGTGGATGATAAATCCGAGCATGCGGATCTGACGAATTTGGCCCCTGATGGGACGAAAAAGCCGGGAGGTCAAAATGTCTAGCCGGGCCCAGACCATTACCCGTGCGTTCATGCTCTACGCCGGTCTACCCATGATACTCGTGATTCTCCTGGTGGTGGGATGGATTTCCACGACCCGGATTATCTATTACATGGAGCAGCGTGAGGCGGTGATGAACCAGATCAACCAGCAGGTGCTCCGGATGGATGGCTTTCCCGCTGACCGGATACATGAGATCGAGGCGATTCGTCGCGAACGTCTGCTGCCCCACGAACGTCAGCTGTTTCAGGACCTATCGTTGGCTTTCGCGATTCTGGTGATTGGCTTGACGGTGCCGGTTCTGGTTTCCCGCCACGTGGCCTCGATGGTCGAGAGCAACCTGTCACTTTTAAACGACCGTCTGGCCAGTGGGGGGCGAGAAGGGTCCGCCTTGATGCCGCATACCTTCAATTTCAATGAATTCGATGAGCTGGTGCAAACCCTTCGAAGAACCTTGCGAGAGCGGGGCGAGACGGAGCAGCGCTGGAAGCGGGCGGAAAAGGAACTGGTTGCGGCCAATGCGGACCTGTTGGCGCGTGCGGAAGAGTTGAAAAACGGTCGCAAGGTGGCCCTGAGCATGATGGAGGATGCGGAGAATGCCCGAAATGAACTGGAGCGGGCCAATGCGCGCTTGAATGAGGCGATTGAGCAAGCGCGGGAATCCGCCCGGGAGGCGGATGTCGCCAACAAGGCCAAGAGTGATTTCCTTGCCACCATGAGTCATGAAATCCGGACTCCCTTGAACGGCGTGATTGGTTTCATTGAAATGCTCCGTGAAACCGAGTTGGACGAGGAGCAGGAGGATTACGTGGAGACGATCCGCACCAGTGGGCAGTCCCTGATGGAATTGATCAACGATATTCTTGATTTCTCCAAGATCGAATCCGGGCACATGAACATGGAGGTGCGCCAGTTCCACTTGGTCCGCATGTTGCGCCAGGTGGTGGCCTTGTTTTTTAACGATGCCGGATCCAAAGGTATCAGTCTGGAACTGGAGGTCGAGCCCTCCGTCCCGAGGGATGTCTTTGGTGATGAAACCCGGATACGTCAGATCATTATCAACCTTCTGGGAAATGCCCTGAAGTTCACGGACAAGGGAGAAATTCGTTTGGTTGTCAGCTGTATCCATATACCAAAGCCATCCGATCCCCAAGGGCGTTGTGAACTGGAGTTTGAGGTACGGGATACCGGTATCGGCATGGATGACGTCCAGATGCAGAACCTGTTCAGGCCTTTTTCCCAGGGGGATACCTCGACGACCCGCAAATACGGCGGGACTGGTCTGGGCCTGGCGATCAGCAAGCGTCTGGCCGAAGCGATGGGCGGGCGTATTTGGGCGACCAGCGCGCCGGGCGAGGGCTCCAGTTTCTTTACGCGGATCAAGGTCGGCTTGCCCACTCCCGAAGAAAGTCCGACAGAATCAGAGCCGGAGGCGGCCCCGGCTACTACGGCTCGCTCTTCCGGTCAGGCGGAAGCCAAGGCGGGAGACAATCTGCCGCTTCGTATCTCAGTCGCGGAGGATAACCTGGCGAACCAGCGGGTGCTGATGATCATGCTTAAGCGTCTAGGCTGGCAGGCTGACTTCTATGAAAACGGGGAACAGCTTGTTGAAGCCTTGAGTGAGTCCGAGGGAGACTTGGTCTTCATGGATCTGCAAATGCCGGTGATGGATGGTCTGGAAGCCACCCAGGCGATACGTGAGGGGCGGGCCGGTGAGTCCAACCGGTCAATTAAGATCGTGGCCCTGACCGCAAATGCACTCTCCGGCGATGCGGAACGCTGCATGAATGCGGGGATGGATGCCTATCTGGCCAAGCCGATCAAGATCGAACGCCTGAAATCCACCATTCTCAGCTTGTTTCCGGTTGATGTTTAAGCGGTTTTGTGGATACCCCAACCAAGTGCATCCAAGACCTGAGCGAATGCATCGGGAAGTGGTGCATGAATCTGCACGCTTTGCCCGCCTTTCGGATGGCTGAACGTCAGTTCGCCGGCGTGCAGGAGTAGGCGCGGGCATGCCAGACGGGCCCGCGCGAACCGGTTTTGGGTGCCGTCCCCATGGCGGGTGTCGCCCAGTATCGGATGGCGTATGTGTGCCATATGACGGCGCAACTGGTGCTTGCGTCCTGTTTGCGGCTTGAGCTCAAGCAGGGAGAAACGCGCACTTGAATATCGGCCGACTGGCTCCATGAGTTCACTCCGGGCCAGTCGCTCATACCGTGTGCAGGCATCCTGCACCTTATCGGGATTTTCTTCGGACCGGAGAGGCGAGTCAATTTGTCCGCTTCCTTCCGTCCAGCCACGGACAACAGCTAGATACGACTTCCGGACGGTTTGCCCCCTGAATTGTTCTTCCATGGCGCGTAAGGCATCCAGGTGCAGTGCAAACAAGAGGACCCCGCTCGTCGGGCGGTCCAAGCGGTGGCAGGGAAAGACTTTTTGACCCAGATGCCCGCTGAGCCATTGCAGGGCGAACTCGGAGGCGTCGGACGCCAGACCCGTTCGGTGGACGAGCAAGCCGGCGGGTTTGTTGATCGCGACATAGTCGGCATCCTGGTAAAGAATGGGAGGTGGCGAACTGGTATAAGTACCATTCATTCGTTGTATAAATCGTGTAAGTAGTTGTTTGTCTGTTGTATGCGTAGGCTTTTCGGTTGGACTACGCGCCGGCGGGGTAAATTCTAGGTTGTTTCCTCTATGTTCTGTGATAACTAACGTTTTTTATGAATACTCTATTTCCCATTTCTGGAACTCTGTGATGTCTGTTCCTGGTTTAAGTCTGCTGTTGGTGAATGATGATCGTGAGGATGCGGATGCCGTTCTCGCCTTGTGCGCATCGCTCGATCTTGAGATACAATCCGAGGTGCTGTCGGATGTCGAAAGCGCCTATAATCGCTACCTGCAAAGACGGCATGATCTAGTGGTGGTGGATGACGCTGTCCAGTCAGGATCAGGATTCGGGCTTCTGTTGCGGATCTGTGCGACTGATCCGACAGCAAAAGTGTTATTGCTGAGTGCGAGTGCGCATGAGCGAGCTGCAGTGTTGGCTGAATTACCGGGACGCATCGGCTTGCTCGCAACGCCGGTTCACCCCGAGCATCTGAAGACCGGTGTTATTTCACTTTTGAAGCAAGATGGCTGCGTTGAGGAAAGAACGGATGGCGTACTGCTTTCACATCGTATGGACTCGATACTAAGCTTGCAGGGGCAGAGTTCCGCGGTGCGAGGCTTATGTGAGCAAGTTAAAGAGTTTCTTCCGTTACATGAGCCGGTTTTAATTGAGGGCGCTGTGGCCATGGGGGGAGCTGAGGTGGCACGTTTTCTTCACGAGAGCGGCCCCAGTCGGGGGGGGGCGTACGTGACTATAGATTGTGATGAGCTGTGTGGCACTGGCTCGGATGGGAATTCTCGCCAGTTTGAGGGGGAGTGGGAGCGGTCGCTAGAGCTTTCAGCCGGCGGCACGCTGGTACTTCATTCGCTGGGCGCTCTGCCGGTTGCTCTTCAGCGCTTTCTGGCGTTTGAATTGAAGCGCATCTCGTCTGGGCGTCGGATCCTGTTCCTCATTAATGGGGGCTTTGATGAGTTCTTTGCTTCCGGAGCGATCGATGAATACCTGTACTTTGAGCTCGCCGCCCATCGCTTATCGATTCCGCCGCTCTCGGAGCGGCAGGAAGATTTTGAGCAAATGATCCGTTTCATTTTAGAAAATAAAACGGGCAGGGCAGGGGAAGAGGCCTGGAGGAGCGTGGCGTCAGACGAACCCGATGCCTGGATGCAGCAGATGGCGCGTGCGGAAAGTCTGGATGCCTTGGTGGCTGTGGTCGAGGCCGGAGCCGCTCGTTGAGCGAACTCGACATCTGCTCGCAGAGATGCGTGATGGCCCGTCATCAGTTTGATAAACCGGCGCTTTCGTTCGTAGTCTTCGACGTTTGATCCGGGGGTGGCGCGAAGTTTCGCGAAAACCGTCTCGACAAAATTGCCTAGACGGAAAGCCTTTCCGCTTCACTGTAATCTGCGGAATCATGCAAGAAGAGTTAAATGCCATCGTCGCGGGGGTGCGTGAAAAGGCGCCCCAAATCACAACGCGTGCCGAATTTGAGGCTTATAAGGCGACCATTTCAGGTCCCAAGGGGGCCCTGACTGAGGTCATGAAGGGCATGGGCAAGGTCCCGAAAGAGGACAAGCCGGCCATGGGCAAGTTGATTAATGAAGCCAAGACCGCTGTGACGGTTGAATTCGATGCGGTCCTGGAGCGCCTCGAAGCGAGCGAGCTGGCTGCCAAGCTGGGGCCCGCCATCGATCCGAGCCTGCCTTGCCCGGACTTGAGTCGCGGCACCCTGCACCCGATCGCCCAGGTGCGCGAGGAAGTTGTGGCCTTGTTCCGCCGCATCGGATTTTCGGTGGCTGAAGCGACCGAGGTGGAAACCGAGCATTACTGCTTCGACGCCTTGAACATTCCCGGCGACCACCCGGCCCGCGATATGCAGGACTCCTACTACCTGCCGGACGAACTGAAGGTCAGCAACGTCAGCAAAGAGGGCGACGAGAAATACCTTCTTCGGACCCACACTTCAACCGTGCAGATCCGCACCATGCTGAAAGAGAAGCCGCCGATCCGCATTGTGGCACCGGGCCGATGCTTCCGCCGGGATACGCCGGATGCCACCCACAGTGCCAACTTCCATCAGATCGAAGGTCTCTATGTGGACAAGGACGTCACGCTCCTCGACCTCAAGGCCACACTCGACCACTTCGTAAAAACCATCTTCGGTCCAAAGGCAAAAACACGCCTGCGTCCAAGCTTCTTCCCCTTCACCGAGCCGAGCTTCGAGATGGACTTCTTCTCGCCCGACTTGGGCAAACTGAGCAACAAGTGGCTCGAGATCATGGGCTGCGGCATGGTCGACCCCGAAGTCTTCAAGGCTGTCGGCATCGATCCCGAAGTCTACAGCGGCTACGCCTTCGGCATGGGCATCGAGCGCATCGCCATGATCCTGCAAGGGGTCGATGACATCCGCTACTATTATCAAAACGACGTCCGCTTCCTCAAGCAGTTCGCTTAGTCCCAAATTTTAGAAACCACGAATTCACACGAATGCACACCAATGGATCACACACGTTACATAAGTATTCGTGTTTATTAGTGTCCATTCGTGGTTCCATAAACATCCCGAAATGAAAATTTCCTACAATTGGCTTAAAAACTATATCGATCTCGATCCCGTCGAGCATTCGCCGGACGTGCTGGCTGAAGTGCTGCCGCTCCTTGGCTTCGATATCGAGGAATACGAAAAACTCGGACCGCCCCAGCTCAACAACGTGGTGGTCGGTCAAGTACTCGAGTATATTCAACATCCGGATGCGGACCGCTTGCGTTGCTGCAAGGTGTCCACCGGCAAGGAGGGCGAAGTCCACGATATCGTCTGTGGTGCCAAGAACTTCAATCAGGGCGACAAGGTCATGGTCGCACTGCCCGGCGCCGTGCTGCCCGGCGATTTCAAGATCAAGGCATCCAAGCTGCGCGGCCAGCCGTCGGCCGGCATGATGTGCTCGGCCAAGGAGCTGCAGATCGGTCAGGACCACGACGGTATCATGATTCTCGACCGGGAGATCGCCTTGGGCACACCGCTCAACGATCTCTACAAGGATGGCGACACTGTCTTCGATTTGGAAATTACACCGAACCGTGTCGATGTGCTCAGTCATATTGGTGTGGCCCGCGAACTCGCGGCCAAGTTCGGGCTCGAAGTGAAATACCCGGAGGTCAAGGCCAGCACGGAAAACGCCGGCTCCGGCGAAGCGCTGATTTCTGCTGTCGAGGTGGAGGCGTCCGATGTCTGTCCGCACTACACCGCCATGTGCATCAAGGGGGTCAAAATCGGTCCGAGCCCCAAATGGCTCAAGGATGCCATCGAGGCGACCGGTCAGCGCTCGATCAACAATGTGGTCGACGTGACCAACTACGTCCTGCACGAGACCTGCCAGCCGCTCCACGCATTTGATGCGGCAAAAATCAAGGGGGGCAAACTCGTCGTCCGCATGGCAGGCGAAGCTGAGAAAATCACCACCCTCGACGAAGTGGAGCGCACGCTCACTGCTGATATGGCTGTCATCGCCGATGCCGAGCGTCCGCTTGTTGTGGCCGGTGTCATGGGTTCGCTTGATGCCGAGGTCGACGGAGGTACCACTGATATCGTGCTGGAAGCTGCATACTTTGCACCGACTTCGGTGCGTGCCACCTCTCGTCAACTGGGCTTGTCTTCTGATAGCTCCTATCGCTTCGAGCGTGGCGTCGATCCGAAGGGTGTCACCTACGCATCCTTGCGCGCGGTCGACCTGATTCTCGAAGTGGCCGGCGGCACCGTCGATGGCAACATGATCGAGGAGGGCACCGAGCCCCCCACGATTTCCGAAGTGGCGCTTTCTCCGGGGCGCGTTCGTAAGTTCATCGGTTTCGAGGTCAGTGATGAAGCTATTCAATCCGTGCTCGAATCGCTTGGTCTGACAATCTCTATTCACGACGAGGCTGATGGCTCAGTGCGTTGGGACGTCGTCATTCCTTCCTATCGCGGCGATCTCGAGCGTGAGGTGGATTTGATCGAAGAATTCATCCGCGTTTACGGCACCGAAAAAATCCCCGAGTCCGACGTGGTGGCCCGTGGGATCAACGACAGCGATCACCGCATCTATACCGTCAACGAAGCCGTGGCCAACTACCTGACCGGCCAGAACTTCAACGAAGCCTTCCTCTACTCACTGCGTGATCCCGAGGAGACGAAGTTCTTCTTCGGGGAGGAAAGCCATAAGGTGCTTGCTCTGGACAACCCGCTGCAAAGTGACCAAAGCCACCTGCGTCCATCGCTCATTCCCGGTCTGCTTGACGTATTGAAGCTCAATGCGGCCCGCGCGACGGGTGCGACGCGTTTCTTCGAGCGTGGCCACGTATACCGTGAAGTGAAAGGCCAAATGATGGAGCTCATATCGGTCAGCTTTGTCATCGTCGCGGATCAAATCAGCCGCGAATGGCGTCAGCGTGAAGTCGCCGACTTCTACACGGCAAAAACACTGGCAGGGGAGATCCTCGAAATCGCCGGCACCGCCGCGAGCAAACTCAGTTTTAAGCCGATTGAAGACTGCAAGCTCTGGCAACCCGGACACGCAGCGGAAGCAGGGGAGTTCGCCAAGATGGGCTTCCAGGCGACCGCCGGCCTGCTCAATGTCGCGACATTGAAGGAGCGCTGGGATTTGACCACGCCGGTTATCGCCGGTTCGATCCTGATGACGCCGAAGTTCTTCGAGCGGAAGGCCAAGCGCGGCCGCCACAGCGGTATCAGCAACCAGCCCGCATCCGCCAAGGATCTCGCTTTGATCGTCGATCAATCCGTCCTGGCCGGCGATGTGGAAAAGGAAGTCGCCAAGTTTGCCAAGAAGGCAACCCAGGGCTTCGATTGCGAAAGCGTCCGCATCTTCGACGTCTACGAAGGCACCGGCCTGCCGGAGGGCAAGAAGAGCCTTGCGCTCTCGATGATCTTCCGTGCCGCTGACCGCACCCTGAAGGACAAGGAAGTCAATGCAGCCTTCGAGCAGATTCAGAAGATGATCTCTGACAAGACGGACTACCAGATCCGGAAATAGTTTTTTAATTCGATACCACTATGAGCGAGACACCACACATCGATATCGACTATGTGGCCAACTTGGCCCGCATCGAACTGACCGACGAGGAAAAGGCCCGACTTGGCCAGCAGCTCGATGATATCCTCGGCTATTTCGACAAGCTCAATGCGGTGGACGTTTCCGGCGTCGAACCGATGGCGCACGCCCATCCGGTCTTCAACGTCTGGCGCGAAGGCGACGAACCCGGCCCGACCTACAGCCCCGAGGTCCTCACCAAGATGGCTCCGGAGTCCCGCGACAACCAGGTCGTCGTGCCCAAGGTCGTCGAGTAGTTGTTGAACCACAGATAAACACGGATGAACACTGATGCCGGAACATCCAATTTGATCCGTGTGAATCTGTGTCCATCCGTGGTTTAAAAAATCAATTTCCCAATGTCTGATCTTCATTTCAAATCCATCACCGAACTGTCCGCCGCGCTGGCGGCTGGTGAAACCACATCCGTTGCCATCACACAAGCGGTGATTGACCGCACCTCGGCTGTCGACGGCCAGGTCAAGGCCTTCATCAGCTACGATGCCGAGGACGCGCTGGCGCAGGCCAAGGCTTCGGACGAACGCCGTGCAGCGGGCCAGGCTCTGGGGCCGCTCGACGGGATTCCGGTCGGCATCAAGGACGTACTCGCCGTGCAGGACCAGCCGCTGCGCTGTGCCTCGAAGATGCTGGAGTACTACGTCTCGCCCTTCGACGCGACCTGCGTGACCAAGCTGCGCGAGGCCGGTGCCGTTATCTGGGGCCGTCTCAATATGGACGAATTTGCCATGGGTTCCTCGACGGAGAACTCGGCCTACCAAACCACTTCCAATCCTTGGAACCTCGAAACCATCCCCGGCGGTTCTTCCGGCGGGAGCGCCGCGGCCTTGGCTGCCGGCGAGGCCATCGCGACACTCGGCACGGACACCGGCGGTTCCATCCGTCAGCCCGCCGCACTCTGTGGGGTGGTGGGGATGAAGCCGACCTACGGTCTGGTCTCCCGCTACGGTCTGGTCGCCTTCGCGTCCTCGCTCGATCAGGTTGGACCTTTCGCCCGTACGGTGGAGGATGCCGCGCTGCTGATGCAAAGCATGCTGGGGCAGGACCCGAAGGATTCGACTTCCATCGCGCCGCAGGGCGACACCGATTATGTCGGCGCGTTGAAGACCAAGAAGGGCCCGTGGAAACTCGGTGTGCCGCGCGAGTTCTTCGGCGAAGGTCTCGACCCCGAAATCAAGGCCAACATCGAGCAAGCCATCGACTGGTACAAGTCGCAGGGCTGCGAGATCGTCGATATTTCCCTGCCGCACTCAGATCTGGCCGTGCCGGTTTACTACATCGTCGCGACCGCGGAAGCTTCGTCCAATCTCGCCCGCTTCGATGGCGTCCGCTATAGCCACCGCAGCAAGGAGTCCGACAACGCACTCACGCTCTTCACCAAGAGCCGCGGCGAAGGTTTCGGCGACGAGGTCAAGCGCCGGATCATCCTGGGCACCTACGTGCTCAGCTCCGGTTACTACGACGCCTACTACCTGCGTGCCCAGAAGATCCGCCGCCTCATCCTCGGCGACTTCGAAAAGGCCTTTGAGACCGTCGACGCCATCCTGACGCCGACCTCGCCGACGCCCGCCTTCAAGCAAGGCGAGCGCTCGGACGACCCGCTCGCCATGTATCTGAGCGACATCTACACCATCTCGGTCAATCTCGCCGGTCTGCCCGCGCTTTCCGTGCCGAGCGGTTTCACCTCGACCGGCCTGCCCATCGGCCTGCAAGTCATCGGCAAAGCCTTCGGCGAAGCCGACATGTTCGCCATCGCGAATGCGTTTGAAAAAGCGCATGACTACTACAAGCAAACCCCGAAGCTGTAACGACGTCGTTTGTTAACCGCAGAGATCACTGAGGACGCAGAGTTATGAATGAGTTGAGTGACCAGATCATTCTCGAACTGAAGGTGGTAGACGAACTCAACAATATCCATCTCGCCCAATTGCTGACTTACTTAAAACGCTCCGGCAGCACGCTCGGCTATCTCATTAATTTCAACGTGCCGCTTCTCAAAGATGGCATACGCCGAGTCGTCAACAATCACTCCGAACCTTAATCCTCCTTTTCCTCTCCGCGTTCTCCGAACTCTGCGGTTAAAATCTTAAAGCCACTTTATATCATGGAATTTGACGCCGTCATCGGACTTGAAATTCACGTGCAGATCAAAACCCGCACGAAGATGTTCACCGCCGCGCCCTACGAATACGGGGCCGAGCCCAACACCCTGACCGACGCCGTCGTGCTGGGCCTGCCGGGCACGTTGCCGGTGCTGAACTACGCAGCCATCGAGAAGTGCGCCTCGCTCGGGCTCATGCTCGGCTGCGAGATCGCCGATGTCTGCAAGTGGGACCGCAAGAACTACTTCTATCCGGACTCGCCCAAGAACTACCAGCTCACCCAGAACGAGCAACCGCTCTGCATCGGGGGTGAAATCGAGATCGAGCTGGCCGATGCCTCCCGCAACGCCGCCGGGCCGCACCGCTGGGTGAAGCTCAACCGCATCCACCTCGAAGAAGACCCCGGCAAGCTGACGCATGAGTCCTTCGACACCGTGATCGACTTCAACCGCGCCGGCGTGCCGCTGGCCGAGATCGTGACCGAGCCCGACATGTCGACCTCCGACGAGGCCGTCGCTTTCCTCAACGCCCTCCGCAACCTCATCATCTACGCCGGCATTTCCGACTGCGATATGGAAAAGGGCCAGCTCCGTTGCGACGCCAACGTCTCGCTCAAGCCGAAGGGCTCCGACAAGCTCGGTACCCGCACCGAGATGAAGAACCTCAACTCCATCTCCAACGTCAAGGCAGCCATCGAATACGAGATCGAGCGCCAGACCGACATCCTCGAAGCCGGGGAGAAGGTCGTGCAGGAAACCCGCCGATGGGACGTCAACAAGGCCGAAAGCTTCTCCCTGCGCAGCAAGGAAGAGGCCCACGACTACCGCTATTTCCCGGACCCCGACCTCATGCCGGTGCAGATGGACCGCGCCCGTGTCGACGAGCTCAAGGCCGCCTTGCCCGAGCGTCCCTTCGACAAGCAGCGCCGCTTCGAGGAGGCATTCAACCTGCCTTACACCGTCACCTCCGTGCTCTGCCCGAACCGCGAGCTGAGCGAGTTCTTCGAGGAAGCCCTCAAGACCCACAACTCGCCCAAGGCCATCGCTAACTACGTGGCCAACGACCTCCTCCGCGAGCTCTCCGCCGGCTCCGAGCATGGCGAGCAGGCGCTCAGCGTCAGCCAGTGCAAGCTCACGCCCGCCCACATCGGCACCCTCGTCAAGATCATCGAGGACGGCACCATCTCCAAGCAGATCGCCAAGGAAGTCTTTACCGACATGTTTGCCAGCGGCGAAATGCCCGACGCCATCGTCGAGAAGAAAGGCCTCAAGCAAAGCAACGACACCGGCGAAATCGAAGCCCTCTGCCGTGAAGCCATCGCCGGCAACCCGAAAGCCGTCGGCCAATACAAGGACGGCAACGAAAAAGCCATCAACGCATTGAAGGGTCCGGTCATGAAAGCCACCAAAGGTAAAGCCAACCCGGCCATGCTGGATCAGCTGTTGAAGAAGCTGATTGATGAGGGGTAGCTGTTAATAGCTGAATGGCTTTAGATCACTATATCTCGCAGGTATATCTTAGGAATTTTTATGCTCCGGATCTGAAGGGGCGTATGCATGCGATACGTAAAAGAGATCTGAAGTATTTTACGCCTGATTCTAAGTCGATATGTAGAATCGATGAAAATAGCACGAATGCCTACCTTGAGGATTCACGTGCTATTGAGAAGTTCCTTAAAACTATAGAGCCCAAATACAATACGGCAGTAAGGAATACCGGCTCGAGTCTAAAGAAGTTCGGGTGCCCAGTGGTAATGGTAAAATGCTTATATCGCGTTTGTCTATTGAGCGGGAGGATATTTAGGTCATGTAGGAGAATAGCATCAGGTCATTCCGTAATTCCTGTAGTATTGCGCAGGTGCGTCATTGAAGTAGGTCTTGACGAGCTGCGCTAATGACGTAGTCTAGGGGTTGATGCTTTTCATCGAAACACCGATTTTCACGAAGCAAGCCAGCGGTGGGCTTTTCACGGATGCAGAGCTGAGGCAATTACAACAGGAACTTTTAGAGAACCCGAACAAGGGTGATTTGATACCCGGAAGCGGGGGACTGAGAAAGATACGCTTGGCCCGCAAGGGTGGTGGTAAGAGTGGTGGCTTTCGAGTCATCTACTACCGAAGCACTCCGGAGGTTATTTTCTTTCTCCTAGCCTATCCCAAGAACAAGCAGGACAATTTAAGCAAAGCTGAACTCAAGATTCTTCGGGATCTGATCGAAGGCGAGTAAGGAGGCATTTTATGGATACAGAACTTTTTAACGACCTCAAAGACTCCATCCGGCAAATGAAAGCGATCGAGAAGGGCGAGTTGTCGCCGTCCCGCGTGCGCGTGGTCAATCCGGAGAATGAAGTGACCCACGCCCGGATGAAGCTCGGCCTGACGCAGGAAGCCTTTGCCAAGCTGCTTGATACACCCGTCGGTACCGTTCGCGGCTGGGAGCAGGGCAGGCGTCAACCGCCCCCCAGTGCCAAAGTGCTCATGCGCGTGGCCACCAAATATCCCGAGCAAGTGCTCGAATGCGCCGAAGCACCAGCGGCCTATAACCGGAAGAAATGAGTCTAAAGGTTTGAATTCTTGAGCCACGGATTTACGCGGATGGGAGCGGATGCAGAGCGATCACGACGGTGATTTTTCACCGCTCATCTACGCTAATTGGACGCTTATCTGACAACGCTGGAACAGGATAAGCGTATATTAGTGTCCATAAGCGGTCTCCGGCTCTGCCGGATGACGGAATGAATCGACATCCTATGGACACAGAACTTTTCAACGAACTCAAAGACTCCATCCGGCAACCTGAAAGCCCGCGGGATCCGGTCCGCATTGGACGAACCGGGCCGCGGGCTTGTTGTGAGGAAACTTGGGCTATTCCTTGACGATTTCGATCTTGATCGGCACGGGGTTCGAGATGGCGTCGAAGACCGGAGAGCAGCGGACAATGTCCATTACCTGTTCTTCGGTGGCGTTGCCCTTGACGCGGAACTTCACGCGAATCTCCTTGTAACCTTTTCGGATATTGGGATCGATCCCGAGGAATCCCTTGAGGTCGATGTCGCCCTCATATTCTGACTTCACGCTCTCGAGCTCGAGTCCGAGATTTGCCGAGTAATAGGCGAGGGTCGTGGTCATGCAGCCGGACAGCGCTGACAGGAGCACTTCGACAGGATTGAGACCGGTGTCCTGGCCCAGAAGCACGGGAGGCTCGTCCATCCGGACATGCAGCTCATCCTTGTGCATGTGGTCCGCTTTGGTACCGTGGAAATCACGGACAGTGGCGAGGTTGCGGCTGCCGTCCTCCCAGGCGTTGGATGCCCGGAACTTAAAGTCGGCGAGTTCGGGGTCGGATTTCACGGCTTCGATGGTCTCGCGCAGGGCTGTGACATTCACGCCGTTTCGGATCTCTTCGGTAGTTTGTTCGGTAGTTTTCATGATCTGTGTGGTTTGGGGGTTAGTAAACTTACTAGTTAGTAAGATTTTTGGGAAATTTTTAGCCAGCAGGCAGGAGACGCTGAATTTGAGCGATCGCGACGTCGGCCGGGGCGATGCGGTGCAGCTCCTGACAGGCCATGATGGCGCCGCAGCAGATGACGTAGTATTGCTCGCTGATCTCGTCGACATCGATATCGGCGCATGACGGGACGGACTGTTTGACGTCTTCAGTGACTTCGCGGATGACTCCCCGGAATTCGTTCACGAAACTGAGCGCAACGCGTGTGACGGGGTGACTGCGATCCGGTATTTCCGCAGTCATGTTGAAGAAGCCGCATCCTCGGAAATTGCCCTCAGGAATCGCATCGCGAATAAATCGCATGATTCCCAGGAAGCGTTCTCGGGGATCCTTCTCTGCGGCCAGTACCTCGCGAAGCTGGCCCATTTCCCGGGCCTTTCTCTCATTGAGGTAGGCTACGGCGAGCACCTCTTTGGAGGGGAAGTTCTTGTAGACCGTGGGTTTAGACAGGCCCGTGATGCCAATCACCTGATCCACGGTCGTAGCCTGGTAGCCCTGCCGGTAGAACAGGTCATAGGCGCATTCGAGGATCTTGGCGCGGGTCTGTAATGCACGTGTCATAGTGATTACGGAATGTAAACTTACTGGTTAGTCAACTTTGATTTGATGTTTTTCCTCGAAACACCGATTTTCTCGAGGCAAGCCAGCGGTGGCTGGACTTTGTGCGATTCGGTCAATCACTGATTCGGGGAGGGGGATCGATTCTGTCTGCTCACGTTTGCAAATGACTCAGGCGATGACTAAATTGCTTCGTGAAATTTAGGAGCTACTAGGCGAAGTACATAACCACTACCACTCGAGAAAAATGAAATTACCTAAAATCGCATTCAAACAACCGGCCGTAATAGAACTTGAACCAGGAGATTACTGGTGGTGCGCTTGCGGCCTTTCATCGCAGCAACCGATGTGCGACGGGTCGCACAAGGGAACCGATTTTGCCCCGATGAAGTTCTCTCTCGCTGAAAAGAAGAAGGTGGCGCTCTGTCAGTGCAAGCACAGCGGGAACAAGCCTTTTTGTGATGGCTCGCACAGCAACCTCCCCGAGGTTTAACCGGGAACGAACGTAGAATCTATGGATCTGTCTTCATCTGTGTTGATGCAAACCTTTGGGGTGCGCGTTATACATTAAGCACAGAATTACGACTGTTCTTATACCGCTTATATCCGGTTATCGGCTCAGCCGGACCACGTCATGCCTTCAACCGCTTGGTGTAAGGCACTGCGTTCTCTGCGGGCTCCGCGGTTATGTCTCTTCCGTTTCCACCAGTTCGATGCCTTTTCGGTGGTCAAGATGACGTGCTGTTTGTCGAGGGAGCTAGGAGGATACGTGAATTTTCCGATTTATCGTGCGGGCACTCGACAAGCTCATGATGGAACCAGCGAAGCCGTTACGGGATGTCATGTGAATAATACAGGCATACGGCATCATCCGGCTGACGTCGCATGCTACACGGAAGTCCTGTGATGTAGAAGCATCGACGGTCACGTCGATGACCGGTTTTAGGGATTCCGGAGTTCATTTGAAGCGAACGTGAATCGTCTACGGGATCCCCAGCCTATTGCCACTCAGGCAAAAACAAGCCCGGCTTTCGAATAATGGTAGTCGATCGAAAGCCGGGCTGTAAGTGAGTAGTAGAGCCGAATGGATGAAACCACTCGCGGTTAGCTCGATGGTTTCAAGCTACACATGGCATCGTGCTTGGCGATGTATTTTCGGTTCTGTTGCGATTAATAAGAATCGCTAAATCTGGGAGTGGCCCAGATGGCGCCTTTGTGACTTGAAGGAGCGCAGGGAGTGGGGGAGAGTGGTCGAGATATGCCGCAGTCCCAGCCCAACAATCCGCTCCATGGATACACCCTCGAAGTGATCGTCTCGAGCCTGGCCGATTATTATGGATGGGACGAGCTGGGCGAGATGATCCCGATCCGCTGTTTCACCCATGATCCGTCGGTGAAATCGAGCCTCAAATTCCTGCGGAAAACACCTTGGGCGCGTAAGAAAGTGGAAGACCTTTTTGTCTATACCCTTGAGACTTATGGTGAATCGGACGAGGGTGCGCCTGAGGCTTAACGGGTCGCTGGAGGGAAGCCCCTACGGAAAATAATCCTTGCTTGTTACGGGAAAAGCTGTCGTTAAGGCAGGCATTCATGAATGCGCGAATGCATTCACCTGACGCGGTCTGTTATCGATGAGCGATTGTCTTAGGCATCAAAAATAGAAGATCATCGAGAACGCGGCGCCCGTTGCGACACCCATTCGAAGGCGTCATCAGACTATGAGCGAACTCAGTTTCGAACAGCTCCCGCTGTCCGCATCCATCCATCGTGCCCTTGCCGATAAGGGCTATACCACGCCGTCGCCGATCCAGGCAAAGGCGATTCCCGTCTTGCTGCGCGGGCAGGACCTGCTGGCCTGTGCGCAGACCGGCACCGGCAAGACTGCGGCCTTCGCGCTGCCGGTTCTGCACGGTATCGCGGAGCGTCCACGCCGTACCTTCCGCCGGGGGGTGCGTCACCTCGTGCTGACACCCACGCGTGAGCTGGCCGGCCAGGTGGCCGAGAGCTTTGCGGTGTATGGCAAATACGTTCAATTCCGCTCGGGGATGGTTTACGGCGGTGTTTCCGAGAAGCCGCAGATCAAGATGCTCTTTCAAGGACTGGACGTGCTGGTCGCTTGTCCGGGGCGCTTGCTCGATCTGATGGATCAGGGGCATGTCGACCTCTCGCAGGTCGAGACCTTCATCCTGGACGAAGCGGACCGCATGCTGGACATGGGTTTTATTCGCGACATCCGGAAGATCGAGAAACAACTACCGAAGCAGCGTCACACACTGTTGTTCTCCGCTACGATGGCTCCGGCGATCACCGAGCTTGCCCAGGCGATGTTGCACCAGCCGGAAGAGATCCGGATTGCTCCGCAGGGTACGACGGCCGAAAAGGTCGACCAGTCGGTATGCTTTATCGACCAGAAGGCCAAGCAGCATCTGGTCATGGAGATGATGCACCGTCGTTTGGACCAGCGATCCGGCGAGTTGAGCCTGATTTTTACCCGTACCAAACACGGTGCGAAGAACCTTGCCCGCAAGCTGAACGCTCAGGGACTGCGGGCGGACTCGATTCACGGCAATAAGTCGCAGTCGGCCCGCGAGAAGACGCTCGAGTCCTATCGTCGTGGCGAGATCGACATCCTCGTCGCCACCGATGTGGCGGCGCGTGGTATCGACGTGAAGAACATCACCCTGGTGGTGAACTTCGACTTGCCGATGGAGGCGGATGCCTACGTGCACCGTATCGGCCGTACTGCCCGGGCGGGTGCCAGTGGTCATGCCGTCAGCTTCTGTTCGGGGGATGAAGTGGCCCTGCTGCGCCAGGTCGAGAAACTGATTTCACAATCGGTGCCGGTTGATTCGGGGCACGACTACCACGATCAGGCGGCGATGGACCTGCACCTCAGCAATCGTCCGGTCAAGAAGCCCCCGCAGGGAGGCGGTAACCGGCCGGGCGGGAATCGCCAAGGTGGTCCGCGTCGTGGCGGAGGACGTCGTCCGGGCCGCGGTGGACGTAATGTGCAAGGTAGCTCCAGGGGCGGGCGTCGGCGCAGCTAGAACCAGCTGGCGGGATCGAGCTTGTAGAAGTTCTGGAGCTCTTCATAGAGGCCGGGTTGTTTCTTTTTGAGCTGTCTGGGTTTCTCGAAGAAGGTCTCGGTGGCGACGGCGAAGTACTCGCCGGGGTTGGTTGCGCCGTAGGGATCGAGCAGGCTTTTCTTGCCGCGTCGAATTTCGTCGAAGAGCACCTCGCAGTGCTCCGCCAGGACATTGGCCCAGGTTTGATAGGCCGCTTCGTCGGGGAGGAGCGGCACGCCGTCGGTGTCGCCGTCGAGTGAATCGAGCTGGTGCGCGAATTCGTGGAAGGTGACATTGTGGCCATCGAAGATGTTTCGGGCGCCATTCCGGACGGAGTCCCAGGCGAGGATGACTGTACCGTTTTCCCAGGATTCTCCCAGACATTTGACTTCGCGCTCGATGACCGTGCCGCCGGGGCCTGCGGTTTCCGCGATGGAGGTGAAGGCGGTGGGGTAGAGCAGGACGGTTTTCAGTTGAGGGAAGGGCGGACCTTCCTGTTTGAGCGCCAGAATACAAGCTTGTGCCGCAACGGTGAGAATCATTTCGTCATCCAGTTCCAGACCGTTGCAGCCTTCGAAAAATGTGGTGCGCACAAATTGTCCGATCTTTCGCTGAAGCTCTAGTCGCAGGATATCCGGCAGCTTCCGGTAAAGGGGAAGGTTGTTTTCCATGTAAGCGACCCACTCATCCTTGAAGACAAATTCTGCTTCTTCGTCTTCGAAGAATTCCTTGAGCTTATTCCAGATGGTCATGTGCCTACGATCATAGTGCCGGATGAGGGGCAGGCGAGGTCAAATCGCTGCATTGCTGTGCGTACTTCGCGGAACCGGGGCGGGCGGACCGATGGATACGTCTTGTTTTTTGAGCCTAATCGAGTATCCTACTGATGAGGTTTTGCACAGATGTGCGACATCCTTTTCTATACTACCTACCCCTAACCCAACTACCCCATGAAAGTTCTCGCGAACACCCTTCGCGCTGCAGTATTGGTGGCTCTGCTTGTCAGTTCCCCTGTGCGTGCAGTTGAACCTGTTGCCGCCCCCTCGCTCTATGAGCGACTCGGCGGATTGGCCCCCATCTCGGTTGTCGTTAATGACTTTATCGACGTGGTCAACGACGACCCCTTACTGAATGCAAATCCAGCGATTGCCGAAGCGCGTAAAAGGGTGCCGCCTCCGTACCTGAAGTATCATGTCACGGCAATGGTCTGCCAGGCAACGGGAGGACCCTGTACGTACGAGGGGCGTAGTATGAAAGACGCGCATGCCCATCTGAACATCAATGAGAAGGAATGGGACCGTATGGTACTCATCTTCAAGGAGGTCCTGTTGGCCCATGAGGTGGCAAAACAGGAGATCGAGGAACTTGTGGCTATCGTCGAGTCGACCAAAGCTGATATCGTTGTGATGACCGCGAAGTGAGGCAGCACGTCGCTTCCAAGCGGTTTAGGTCAGTCGGTTTCGACGAGTTCGATCCCGTCTTCGGTAATCAAGATGACACGTTGCTTGTAGAGGGCACCGATGGCTTGTTTGAAGGCTTTCTTGGAGCAGTTGAAGGTTTCCCGTATCGATTCGGGACTGCTCTTGTCGTTGAAGGGCAGGCGGCCTCCGGCTTCTTCCAGTTGCTCCTGGATCTGTTCGGCCAGGGAGCCGACCCGTTTGTAGCCGGCAGGGTCGCGGCGCAGGTCGATTTTGCCGCCGGAGCGCACACGTTTCACATAGCCGGTAAACTGGTCGCCTTCCTCCAGCGTATCGGAGGTTTCGGAATGGTAGAGCAGCCCGCGGAATTTCTTGTCGACGATGGCTTTATACCCGAGCGGGGAGTCGCCGTAGATCAGGACCTCGACCGGATCGTTCGGTTGGTACGACGGCTTATCTTCCTGGAGGTGGCGGTGTAGACGGGCGGAAGCGACGATACGGTTCGTGTACTCGTCTACATAGATTGCGACGATGACACCGTCGCCTTCCTTGAGGGACAAGTTGCCCTGCTCGCGGTAGGGGAGGAGCAGGTCTTTGCTTAGGCCCCAGTCGAGAAAGGCACCGACGTTACGGCGGATGCCGACCACTTCGAGGTAGGCAAACTCGCCGACTTGGGCGGCCGGGGTTTCGGTGGTTGCGACGAGGCGGTCTTCGGAATCGTTGTAGATAAAGACGTTCACCTTGTCGCCGACCTTCATCTGGTAGGTGACGTAGCGCTGGGGGAGAAGAATGTTGCCGAGGTTTTCACCGTCGAGGTAAAGCCCGTGGTCCACCACCTCGACGATGGTCAGCTCGTTGAATTTGCCGATGTCTGCCATGGGCTGAGACTTGCCGCTGCCGGTTAAAGGACAAGGCTTTCTTTTTGTGCAAGCTTCGTCGAGTCGGAATCGTGAATGGTTTTTTGATGCACTGACTCATATCTTTATATTGATCATCGAGATGATGAACTGTGCTGGCACCAATTTATCATCTGCAGCTCCATGCAAATCAACGTTCATTCATGTCCATTAACGGTTCTAAATAACAGTGTTGTAAGTTAAATGTTTCTACTGGCTTGCCTTGTCTCTCCTCATCCCCGTTCATTTCAAAATGTCCAAGATCCCGAATTGTCCAAAATGTGAGTCAGAATACACCTATGAAGACGGCAGCGTCTTTGTCTGCCCGGATTGTGGGCATGAATTTACGGCCGGGGATTCAGTTCCGGAACCCGTAGCCGACGAGCCCCAATATCGGGATGCCTTTGGCACGCCTTTAGAAGACGGTGATACCGTTACAGTGATCAAGGATCTCAAGGTCGGGGGTTCCTCGAATGTCCTCAAGGTCGGCACCAAGGTGAAGAATATCCGACTCTGCGGCGGCGACCACGACATCGATTGTAAGATTCCCGGTTTTGGGGGAATGAAGCTGAAGTGCTCGGTGGTGAAGAAAGCCTAGCTCTGTGTGAGATTCGAAGCGGTCGTGCATCCCCAGGGCTCTCATCCATGCGGTGCGTTCGGTTTTGATCTCACCGGTGTCTATTTTGGCTTCGAGGGAATGTATCGCGGAGGAGCTGCCAATTGAAACATAACCTCAGCCGTTGAATGGATCATTCGAGCGGCTTTGACATGTGCTTTGCTTTACGCATGCTGCGGCTCTCTGATGATCAAGGGGGAGATTGAAAATATACTGCGAAAGGCCAGCGGAGCTCACCGGCTGGAAGAGGTCGGTGTGATTCAGAGTCTGTGGAGTGGCTATGGGGCGATTCTGCGATATGGCCTGGAGGGTGCGACGCAAACTTCGGTGATCGTTAAGCATGTTTCACCTCCGGAGAGCACGGCGCATCCTCGAGGGTGGAATACGGATATCTCACATCAGCGGAAACTTCATTCCTATGAGGTGGAGACGGTTTGGTACCGCGATTATGCGAACTGTTGTGGTGAAACTTGCCGGGTGCCGCATTGTCTGGCAGTCGTCAGGAAGGGTGACGAGGTCGTCATCGTTCTGGAGGATTTGGATGCGGCGGGTTACCCTGTCCGGAAGTCGCGGGTAAGTGATTTTGAGTTGGAGGCCTGCCTGAGCTGGCTGGCTTATTTTCATGCGAGTTTCCTGGGCAAAGTCCCGACGGGGCTTTGGCCGAGTGGGACCTATTGGCATCTGGAGACCCGGCCCGATGAATTGAAGGTGCTGGCCGGCGAAGACCCTTTACTCTGTCGCGCGGCTGGAGCGATCGATTCAAAACTGAAAGCCAGTCCCTATCAAACGCTGGTGCATGGTGATGCCAAGCTGGCCAATTTCTGTTTCTCGGAGGACGGATCATCAGTCGCCGCAGTTGATTTCCAATATGTCGGTGGTGGCTGCGGGATGAAGGATGTCGCCTACTTTATCGGTAGCTGCTTGAGTGAAGACGAGTGTGCCGACGCGGAGGAAGCCTTGTTGGATTTTTATTTTGTGAAGCTTCGCGAAGCTTTGGCGATCTCTGGCAAATGTGTCGATACGGACGCGTTGGAAGCGGATTGGCGGGCCTTGTACCCGGTGGCTTGGACGGATTTTCATCGTTTCCTTAAAGGCTGGAGTCCCGGTCATTGGAAGATCCATAGCTATAGTGAGCGTCTGGCCCGCTCAGTCCTGACTACATTGGAGGCAGATCGATGCAGTTGAGTCCGGTCGAATTGAGTGCGTTGGCGGACCTGGCCTGCGAGGCCGCCCACAGCGCCGGAGCCTTGATCTTGGAATCGGCTGCAGGCGGCTTCACCGTCCAGCGGAAAGACGGGGGCGACAGTCTCGCATCACAGCTTGTCACTGAGGTCGACGAACGCAGTCAGGAGAGGATCCTTCAGGTTCTGGCGCCTAGCTTCGAAGCGCACGATCTGGCTTTATTGACGGAAGAACGTACGGACGACGGCAGCCGGTTTGAGAAGGATTATTATTGGTGTATCGATCCGCTTGATGGAACGCTACCGTTTACCCGGGGCATTCCCGGTTATGCGGTGGCCATCGCCCTGGTCAGTCAAAACGGGCGTGCTGAAGTCGGAGTGGTCTATGATCCGGTGCATGGCAGGCTCTATCGTGCAGTTAGAGGCCAGGGCCTCGCCGTTGATGGCCTTCCGTGGTCGAGGGACTCATACTCCAATTCCGGCGAACTGCTTAAGGTCTATTGCGACTGTGGGTTTGCGGACTCAGCCGATCGCGAGTCTCGAAGCCGGGCCATGGAAGCCATGGCCCGGCGTTTCGGTTATCGTGGTGTGGAGCTGCGGATCGGGGGAGGGGCCGTGTCCAATGTCTGCCGGGTTCTGGAGGACGGCCCTGCTGTGTATTACAAGCTGCCGAAATCAGTCTCCGGTGGCGGTTCGATTTGGGATTATGCGGCGACCAGCTGCATCTATGCTGAAGCGGGTGCGTATGCGACAGACTTCAATGGTAAGCCCTTACCTTTGAACCAGGCCGGAACGACCTTCATGAATCGTTGCGGCGTGTGTTTCACGACCGAAGACAAGCTGTCGGCTGCACTCCCTTTTTAATCAGTGATCTCAGGGGCGGGTCAATTGTGCGGCATCCATTGTACGCTAAGAAGAAAGACCCCGGCCCCGGAGAGGAAGCCGATGAGTGCCAGCCAGGTAATCCGTTTGAGATACCAGATGAAATCGATTTTCTCCAAGCCCATCGCGGCGACGCCTGATGCGGATCCAATGATCAGCAGGCTGCCGCCCGTTCCGGCGGAAAAGGCGATAAAGTGCCAGATGTCCGCGTCGACCGGGGCTTGATACATGCCCATGGAGGCGGCGACCAGCGGCACATTGTCCACGACCGAGGAAAATGCTCCAAGCAGGATGATTACGAGGTTCTGGTTCGGGAGGATCGTCTGCATGCTTTCCGCCAGGTATCTCAAGGTACCCATGGGCTCACCGTTCAGGCTCCCATAGACCATGGATTCCAGCGCCCCCACCGCCATGAGGATGCCCCAGAAAAAGAGAATGCTGGACATCTCGATTTTGGACAGGGCGCGGTTTGAGGAGTAGAGGTGGCGACGGGCTTGTTTGAAATCCGTTTCCGGGTGGATGCTTTCCGAGACGGCCCAGACCACGGCCAGGCCCAGCATGATCCCCATGTAGGGAGGCAGGTGGGTGACGGCCTTGAAGATCGGGACGAAGACAATCGCGCCCAAGCCGAGCCAGAGCATGGTGCGGCTGCTTAGCAGTGGCTCGGATGAATCGTCCGCTTCGGTTTCCTCCGTGAGTTGTCCCCGGAAAGGGGGCAGAAAGGTCGCGATGGCATAAGGAATCACAAAGCATGCGAGCGAGGGCAGCACGATGTGCTCGACCAGCATTGAACCCGTTACCTTGTTCCCAATCCAGAGCATGGTTGTGGTGACGTCCCCAATGGGCGACCAGGCTCCGCCTGCATTCGCCGCGATCACTACGAGGCAACAGAACCAGAGGCGTTCCTGGCGTTCCGGTATCAGTTTCCGGAGCAAGGTGACGAGAATGATGGTGGCCGTGAGGTTATCGATAACGGACGAGAGGACGAAGGCGATGCTTCCCGAGATCCAGAGGATCTTGGTCTTGCTTCGCGTCTGAATCGCGTTCCTTAGAATGACAAAGCCCTGGTGTAAGTCGATGATCTCAATGATTGTCATCGCTCCGATCAGGAAGATCAGGATCTCCGCCGTGCTTCCCAGGTGATGCAGAATCAAGGTGTGGAATTGATCCATGGCCTCCGGGCTGCTATCCACGCTGAAGACAATTCCATCCACATCGATGAGGGTGAAGATGCCTTTGCAGAAGCCGCATCCAAGAATTGCCCAAAGAATGACAGCCATGGCCAAAGCCGGTACGGTTTTATCCAAGTGCAATGGATGTTCGAGAGTAATTGCCAAGTACCCCAATGCGAACAGGAGGATGAGAATCGCTTCCATAATGGAAACAATCTTGTATAAACGCGACTAATTCTGGTCGATCCTTGAATTAGATAAAACGAAGGTAATAAAAGGCGTTATTCGCCTCAGAAGCCTGTAAAATAGCGGCTTGGGTGTCGAATTATTTAGCTATGCTTATGAGGCTTTGTATCAAAGCAGGGATGTGCACGATTTTGGGGCGCACGGTTTCTCTGGAACCGCAGCGTGGTTTGGGAATTCACACTTAATGATCCAGCAGCAGTCGCAGGTCCTGCCATGCCTCCTGAAGTAGCCGAACGGAGAGGAGCAGTAGAAGAATCAGCAGCCAGGTCAGAACCAGCACCCCGACTGTTATGACGCATTTCCAAGTCCGCCTCATGCTCGGGTGCAACCAGACCACTGGAAGGCCGAGTGGTCCGATACTGCCCAGGATCAGGAGCAGGTAAGCTTTCTGGAAGTACCACTTCTCCTTTTCCGGAAGCGACGGGGGCTGCTTGCGATCACTAGTGGGCGGTTCCGCTTGCTCCATGTCGGGATTTTTAACGGGCAATCGGGCGTCCAGGCAATCCCGGAATACGCACTGCTATGAAGCGCAGGCCAAGGCTTCGTTGCGGTTCAAGGTTTGCTTCAATGCCTCAAGCAGCAAAACAAAGGCAGCGTCCGGATCCAGAATGGACTCGTAGACGGTGTGGACGCCGGCCGGATCCGGGTAGAAACTTGTTTCGCCATAATTATCCAGGGCCGAATCGGTTGCGATTGTCACCTTGCCCTGCCGTGCCTGGTAAAGCTCCGGTGCCACCATGGCCAGGGTCGTGTGCACGTCGTGCAAGGTGGGGTCGATATCGAACTTCTGCCGGTCAATGACCCGCGGGATTGAAAGAAGGGGGACGAGCTTGGCCGCAAGTTCCGGTTCGTCGGCGAATGTGCTGTGTAGGAGGGCTTCGCGTTCCGGAGTAAAGGTCATCTGGTGCGTGCAGTTCATTGGGAAGAGGCTTACCGGTATCCCGCTTTTGAGCACGGTGGCCGCATCTTCAGGCGCCTGCTGGAAGTTGAATTCCGCCCATTCCGTGATGTTTCCGCAGCGCTGTATTTGTATTTCGGATACGCGATTCAGGTGCTTGTCGACCCGGTAGCCCGGCATGGGCTGGGTGCAGCCACCCATGATTCGGATTTCCTTCAGGCGTTGCATGACCTGTGGAGAGCGGCGGATGGCTTCGGCCAGGTTTGTCTGCGGGGCCGTCGCGATCAAGGTGACCGAGCCTTCCGGCTCCTTTTCGAGGGTTTCAATCAGGAAATCGACGACCGGCCTGGAGTCAGGTTCGGATTGTGCCGGGGGCAGGATAATCTCACCCAGTCCGGTGGAGCCGTGGGCGCCGTCCCCTTCGGGGGGAGCCATTTGTCCGGAGGGGGCGCGTGCGCCTGCAAAGCGGGGGACTTTTCCGTCGACACCGAGGAGTCGTAGGAGGGCTCCCGCATTGGCCAGGTTCTGGTCGTGCGAGGCATTGCCGAAGGTCACGGTGGCCCCGATGACCTCGTATTGGCCAGGACGTGCCAGTAGGATACTGGTCAATTGAAGGACATCGCTGCCCCAGTCGCTGTCGATGATGATTTTCTGCATGCGGAGTGATTAGCAGGATGCATTCCCCCTCTGGAAAACTGGCCGAGCCGGAGTCATTTTGCGGCTTTTGCGAGCGCGATTTGATAGCTGGCGAGCAGGATGCAGGCGCCGCCGACGAGTTCGTAGGCGTTGAAATTCTCTCCCAGCAGCAGGGCGCTGCCGAGCACGGTAAGGGCTGGCGTGAGCATTTGCAAGGTGGAGCCTTTTGCCACGCTGATATGGCGGAACGCTTCGGTCAGGCTAAGCTGGGCCAAGGCGACCGAAAGCGATGCGAGGACCACCAGACCGAGTGCGACCGGTTCATCGATCCACAGGCTGCCTCTGGCAACCGGAAGTCCGATCAGGAGAGTGAAGACGCACTGGGAGGCAAAGATCGTACCTGTGCTTTCGGTATGGCGCAAGTGCCGGATCATGACGACACATAGGCCGCCGGCGGCCGCGCCTGCAATTGCGAGGCCATCGTAGGCGGGGTTGCCTATGCCGATCCCATTTGCGGCGAAAACCGCAGCGAGTCCTATGAGCGCGAGTCCAATATAAATGAAGTACTTGCGGCTCAGGGATTCGCCGATGAGCAGCGCGGCGAAGAGGGCGGCAAAGAGGGGCCATGAGCCCGCTATCAGTCCGGCCCGACCGGGGCCGAGCTCCATGATCGAGATGTAGTAGGCCGGGATGGTTGCACCGCCGACAAAACCTCTGACAAAGAGCAGGGGACGGGTGAAGATCCGACCTATAGCAGGCCTCCCTGTGCGGACCTGTAGTAGCCAGATCATCGACAGCCCGGCGGCTGCCCGGTAGCAGGCAGCAACCCAGCCGCTGATTTCGTAAGCGTGATGAGCGTGGCTGAGCAGCAAGGACGTCGCGGTGAAGAGGCAGACCGAGGCCAGCATCAGGACGATGCCCCTGATTTCTCCGTATGCGGGTGCGTTGGTGGCTTTCATTTTTGCGCGGACGGAAAGGCCAGGCCGGCGGCTCCGCGCTAAACAGATGTCCTGCTCATGCTACCAACGGAGACCGCGTCATCGGCCTCCGTTTCCAATCTGCAATACAAGCTGGCTACGATTGACCCCGTCCGCGTGCGAGAACGCGAAGATTGAGGAGCCAACTGAGTGCTTTCGATTGCATGGCTATGCACCTTGCTGTCGCCCGGTTGCCGAGGCAAGCGCTTTATTGGCTAGACGGCTCAGTTGATCAGGACCAGATGATTGCGGTGGATCACGACTGAAGCCGGGGTCTTGCCCTTTTTCTGGAGGAGATCCTGTAGGGTGTCGGCGTCCATGCCGACCTGGCCTTGGGCAAAGTATTTACCACTCGCATCGTGGATGCTGACAATATCTCCGAGCTCAAAGGCGCCTTCGCCGCGGAGGATGCCTGCGCTGAGCAGGCTTTTGCCAAAGCGCCGAATGGCTTCGGTGGCTCCGGCGTCGATATGCAGCTGGCCGTCCACATGGTCCTGGATCGCGATCCAGCGCTTGTGGGATTTGACCGGCACGTCGCTGGGGACGAAGTAGGTGGCGATTTGTTCTCCGTTGAGAATCTTGGTGAAGAGCTGCTCGTCCTTGCCGCTGCCGATGACGACCCCGCAGCCCGCCCTCTGGGCGATTTTCGCAGCGGAGAGCTTGCTGATCATGCCACCGACCGACGTTTGCTGCTCCGTGCCTCCAGCCATCGCTTCAATGGTCGGGGTGACTTTTTCGACTACGGGAACCACCAATCCGGTGCCTTTCTTGTCGATCAGGCCGGGGATGTTGGAGAGGATGAAGAGCAGGTCCGCGTTGATCACGCTGGCCACGAGAGCCGAGAGGGTGTCGTTGTCGCCGAACTTGATTTCGGTGGCACTGACCGTGTCGTTCTCGTTGACGATCGGAACCGTCGCATTTGCGAGTAGCCGCTCGACCGTGTTGAAGATGGCATTGTGGCGGTGGCGGGCGCGGATATCCTCACGGGTGAGAAGAATCTGGGCGACATTCGCTCCGTAGGGATCAAAGCACTTTTGCCAGGTGTTCATCAGGACGGTTTGTCCGATGGCGGCACAGGCCTGAAGCATGGCAAGGTCTTTGGGGCGCTTCTGGATGCCCAGCTTCCCCATGCCCAGTCCCACCGCACCCGAGCTGACGATAACCACTTCGATGCCGCGGTTGCGCAGCTCATTGACCTGTCTGGCCAACAGGCTGATGCGCTCCGTGTTGAGCTGGCCAATGCCTGTGGTCAACACGCCCGTGCCTAGCTTGATGACGATACGTTTCGACTGCGCGAGTGGAATCACTTCGTTCTGGTTTTCAGTGCTCCTGTTGCCGGTTCCCTGTGAAATGGTCACTGGGAAGCGGAAGCGAACTGGTAGCTGCCCGAAGGCTAGACCTTCTTGAGGTCGGCTTCCTTCTTGGAGAGATGCTCGTTGATTTCCGCGATGTAGTCGTCGTGAGCCTTTTGCACGTCCTTCTCGTAGCGTTTGAAATCATCTTCGGAGAGTCCGTCCTTCTGGGCAGCCTTGAACAGGTCCAGCGCATCGCGGCGCGCGTGACGCACGCGCACGCGGCCGTCTTCGGCCATATTTCCGGCGGTCTTGGCCAGTTCCTGACGGCGTTCACCGGTCAGTTCCGGAACCGGCACGCGGAGAATCCCACCGTCAACCAGAGGGTTGAACCCCAGATTGGCACTACGGATCGCTTTTTCGACGTCCTGGATCACACTCTTGTCCCAAGGTTGAACCATGATGGTGCGGGCGTCCGGTGTGGTCACCGCAGCGATTTCCTTGAGGGATACGGTGCTGCCGTAGGCTTCGACGCGGACGCTGTCGAGCATCCCGGGCGAGGCTTTGCCGGTGTGCAGGCTGCTGAATTCATGCAGGGTATGATCGACGGCCTTCTTCATGTCGTCGTTCATGCTCTTGAGAATATCTTTAGGTTCCATAGCTTCGAATGTTGAGAGGTTGAGGTGCGTTAAGCGAGAAAGTGTTACGAATTATTCCACCAGGGTGCCGATGGCATCGCCCATCACTGCGCGGTAGATCGAGCCCGGTTCACGCATGCTGAAGACCAGAATGGGCATCTTGTTCTCCATGCAAAGGGAGAAGGCGGTCGAGTCCATGATCTTTAACCGGTCGCGCAGTGCGTCAATATAGGCGATCTTGTCGTACTTGACCGCATCGTCATGCTTGGCCGGGTCCTTGTCGTAGATGCCGTCCACCTTGGTGGCCTTCATCAGCATGTCGGCGCCGATTTCGCTGGCACGCAGCGCGGCCGTCGTGTCGGTCGAGAAGTAGGGGTTCCCCGTGCCGCCGGCGAAGATCACGACGCGGCCGCGTTCCAGATGGCGGGTCGCCCGGCGAAGGATGAAAGGTTCGGCCAGCTTGTCCATCGGGATGGCGCTTTGCAGGCGTACAGTGACACCAAGCTTTTCCAGGCAGTCCAGGATTGCGAGGCCGTTGATGACGGTGGCCAGCATGCCCATGTAGTCGCCGGTTGTGCGATCCACTCCACGCATTTCCGCGCCGCTGAGGCCCCGGAAGATGTTGCCACCGCCGATGACCAGGCCGACTTGCACGCCGATGTCATAGACCTTTTTGACTTCTTCGCAGATCGACTTCAGTGTTTTGGCGTCGATTGGCTCGCCGTCTTCGGCGTTTCGCAGTACCTCACCACTCAATTTCAGAATGATGCGGTGGTATTTCGGTTTTGGGCCCGTTTGCTCTGATTCGTCCATTAAAGCGGTTTTTAAACGCCCTTTTTATCGATACGTCAACCTATCGATTGATCTGAAATATTCTTTCATAGATTGCTTGACGAGCACTCTTTCGATTCTACTGTGCATCACTTCCATAGGCCGATGGTGTAATGGTAACACTACTGGTTTTGGTCCAGTCATTTGGGGTTCGAATCCCTATCGGCCTGCCACTTTGAGACCTCACGAGCGATCGTGGGGTCTTTTTGCGTCCGTTCTCAAGAGCGTGCCGTGATAGGGATGCGAACCCTTGGGGGTTCGACGTAGCGTAGCGAAGATGGGGCCTGCCGGAGGCAGGAGCCCGAAGGGCCGAGCGCAGCGAGCCAATCCCTATCGGCCTGCCACTTTGAGACCTCACGAGCGATCGTGGGGTCTTTTTGTGTCCGTTCTCAAGAGCGTGCCGTGATAGGGATGCGAACCCTTGGGGCTGTTCCGGTTCCGCAAATGCGGCCCGGTCTTGTCGGCCGGAGGCCTCGGAACGACGTAGCGCAGCGAGCCAATCCCTATCTGACTGCCACTTTGAGACCCCTCCACCGCTTCGACAAGCTCAGGGCAGGCCGCCCTGCGGTTCCCCTCCTCTGCGAACCGGGGAGGAGCTTGTATCAACGCGGGGGACTCCGGTGGAGCGATCCAGTCAAAGCTCCTCCTCTCAGCGAGGGGAGGTGGCTCCGCAAAGCGGAGCCGGAGGGGTTCAGGCAAGCCATCGCGCGAAGTCCAAGGCAGTTTACCGCTAGTCGACAATGAGCCCCAAAAAAAGGTTCATCGTGAATGGCACGGACTAAAGGCAATGATCCGTAGTGGCGACTTCAGTCGCCAGCAAGTCGACGCACCTGCAGGACGTAATATGGCAGCTAAAGCAGCCACTACCGCCCCAAGCCTCTATCGGCCCAAATATTCAATTCCCCTCATTCAGTCCGTGCTATTCAGGTTCATTGTCATTTACCGGGGAACGGCTGCATAAACAGTGATCCTCGATGATTCAAAGGATTTACGTAAAGTCTCATACACTCCATTTTATTTTTCACAACCGCTAGAGATCCCTGTCGGGCGAGGTTGGGGAGAGGAGCTATCCGGTGGCATGACTTTGTTCTCCTCCCCTGCCTCCCTACCTTGTAGCGGTTGTAAAATTAAGATTCTCTTAATTTTAGTATTCGACGATGCTTTCCCCGCTAAATGGCGAAGAACCCAAAAAAAGCGCCACTCCGGAGAGTGGCGCTGATTGAAAGAAACGTTCGAGAACGGCTTATTTGAATGCCGCTTCGACTTCTTCGACAGTCTGAAGCACGCGGGAGACGATCTTGTAGGGGTCGCCCTGGGAGTTCGGACGGCGGTCTTCCAGATAGCCCTTGTAGGCGTCGTCCTTGACGAAGCTGTGCGGGACACGGATGGAAGCACCACGGTCGGCCACACCCCAAGAGAACATGTCGATCGACTGGGTTTCGTGGAGGCCGGTGAGGCGCATGTCGTTGTCCGGACCGTAGACGGCGATGTGCTCGTCCTTGTATTCTTCGAACTTGTCCATGAGCTTGAGGAAGTAATCCTTGCCGCCAGTCTCACGCATGTAAGTGGAAGAGAAGTTGCAGTGCATGCCGGAACCGTTCCAGTCACCGCGGAAGGGCTTGCAGTGGAACTCGACATCGACGCCGTACTTTTCGCAAAGACGGATCAGAATGTAGCGGGCAACGTGCACTTGGTCGGCAGCCTTCTTGGAGCCCTTGCCGAAGATTTGGAATTCCCATTGGCCCTTGGCCACTTCGGCGTTGATACCTTCGTGGTTGATGCCTGCGGCGATGCAAAGGTCAAGGTGCTCTTCAACGATGCTACGAGCGATGTCACCCACGTTCTTGTAGCCGATACCGGTGTAGTACGGGCCTTGAGGGGGAGGGAAGTCGTTGCCGCCCGGCCAGCCGAGGGGGCAGCCGTCTTGGTAAAGGAAATATTCTTGCTCCAGACCAACCCAGAAACCTTCGTCATCGGAGATGGTTGCGCGTGCATTGGAGGGGTGCGGGGTGCCGTCCGGCATCATAACCTCGCTCATGACGAGGAACGCGTTCTTGCGTGTCGCATCCGGGTAGAGCGCAACCGGCTTCAGCATGCAGTCAGAGCTGCCACCTTCGGCTTGCTGGGTCGAGCTACCGTCGAAGCCCCACATCGGGCAGTCTTCAAGAGTGAAGCTATCGACATCACCGTCTTCGATTTTCGTTTTACTACGCAGGTTGGCAACGGGCTCATAGCCGTCCAGCCAGATGTATTCGAGTTTGATTTTGGCCATAATAAGTAGGTTTAATCGGAGTGATTATACTGTTTGTTGTCATCCGGAAGGCCGCCTCAAGTCGTGTGCGTACTTCGGAAGCAACGGGAATGAGCAGATAGTATGCCATGGGATGGACCGCAAGTTTTTTTGCCAGCCATGTTGAAAAGCCCTATTTTTGGGGTGGGGAAAACTTGCCAGTGTGGCTGAAAATGCCGCATAGTCGACGGATGCAAGAAGCGAAGAATACGGGCCGGGCGACGGTGCACATCGGCTATGACGGGCGGGTACACAAGCGTTTCCGCGGACCTCAAGCCCGGGAGCGCTACGAGAACGAGGTGCGGGTACTTCGCTATCTGGAGCGCCATAAGTGTCCCTTCGTGCCCCGTGTGATCGAGGCGGACGACGAGAGCCTGTATCTGGTGACCTCGAATTGTGGCGCTCGGGTGGACCATGTGAGTGATGGCAAGAAGCAGCAGATCTTTGCCGAGCTTGAACAATATGGGGTCCAGCACGATGATGCGGAGGTGCGTAATATCACCTATAGCCAGCAAATGGGACGCTTCTGTGTGATTGATTTTGAATTTGCGACGATCCTGGAGCCGGGATATCCGCCTCCGCCGCCTATGCTTTCGCACCCCAATCGTGACGCCTACCCCAAGGACTAAACGCTATGGCCGAAGAATCTGAATCGAAGGCCCGCCGGATTCATTGGTGGGGTATCACTGATGTGGGGCGAGTCCGGAAGAACAATGAGGATGCGTTTCTGGCCTTGCAGGTGGACGGTGAAGGTGTGCGTCGTCTCGGAAAATACGGGGAGTCGGATTTAGCCCCGCACGATTATGTCTTTGCCGTCAGTGACGGGATGGGCGGGGCCAATGCCGGCGAGTTTGCCAGCCGGATCGCGGTCGACAAAATCACGCGCCTTTTTCCCTCCGTTTTTCGTACGGGTGCGACCGGGATGGACGTGGGCTTTCAGGATGTGTTGGGCCAATTGTTTGACGAAATTCACAAAGAGGTCTCCAGCCTCGGCTTTTTCTACGAGGAGCTGAGGGGGATGGGGGCAACTTTGAGCCTGTGCTGGGTGCGGCCCGATTGGGTCTACTTTGCGCATGTGGGGGATAGCCGGATTTATCATCTACCGGCATCTGGCGGCATCCGGCAAATCAGTGAGGACCACACGCACGTGGGCTGGAAGTTGCGGCAAGGTAAGATTTCACCGCGGGAAGCACGAAATCATCCCGGGCGTCATTCCTTGCAGCAAGTGATTGGCGGCAACACGCAGCATTTGAATCCGCAATTCGGTGCGGTCGGTTATGAGCCCGGTGACCAGTTCCTGATGTGTTCCGATGGCGTGGTCGAAGGGCTCTTTGACAGCGGGATACAACGCTTTGTGCAGAACCCGCCGTCCTATGCCATCGACGGCAATCCGGCCGAGCGTGTGGTCGCGGAAGCGATACGTGTGTATGGGAAGGACAACACCACGGCAGTTGTGGTCGAAATGACCTGAGAGTTCAGTGCCCCTTTAAATGCGGGGCTTGAGTATGAGCACGCCGCCGTGTTCTTCGGCAATTTCTCGCATGATATTGGCGTAGCGCGTGTTGCCTTGCGGGGCACCGATCTGGAAGGGGCTGATCAGGGTGGGGAAGCCGACCGCGCTGATGGAGACCGCTCGTTTGCCGTTGGCCGGGTTCCTGGGGTTCAGGCGATCCAGCTTGAGCAGGAAGCTTTGCGTGTTGCCGCGGAAATCATCCCCCAGCATGTAGACGCTCATGCGCTCGTTGGCATTCAGGCTGGGTTTCAGGTCGAGCAGGGCGCGCCGGATTCCCGGTTCCGGGTCGCTGACACTCAGGACCGGATAGTTGAGCACGCTGCGGAGGGCTTGTTGGCGCAGTCCGGGGGTATCCGGTAGCCAGATGCGGCTGCGACCGCTCAGCATGTAGTTGCCGCTTGTATCCAGAAACTGGATGCTTTTTACCTCCGGAAGACTGTCGAGTAGCTCGGTGATCTGCTCGATCACGCCGTAGTGCAATTGCTTGGTCAGCTGGTTGCGCATGCTGCCGGAGGTGTCGATGACGAAGGCGACGTGGGTGGCCTCGGCAGGCAGCCCGATGGGAGGCAGGTTTTCATACTTGAAGCTTTGGAGCAGGCGCTTCGCTTCCGCGGCGGCTTTCTGGCTGGTGCTGAGATTGGCTTTACGGGCGTCGAGGTCCTGTTGCAGGTCGGCAAGGGTGGATTCCAGTTCGCGGATCTTCGAGAGGATTTTCTGCCGGGCTTCCATTGTCTCGCGGCTGTTGATGGCCGCGTCCAGCCGGCTGGCCTTGTCCGCGACGTCGGCCTCGAGTCGGGCGAGCTGTTGGCGGAGGGATTCCAGTGTGTTATTGTCGACCGGGCTCTGGACGCCGGCCTTGCCGGAGCCGATGGAAAGCAGGAAGAGCAGGAGGATCGCCCCGAACCCGCAGCACAGGCAGTCGAGAAAGGACATGCTGAATACTTCGATGGGTCTGCGTTTAATCATCAGATGCTTGGCCAGTCCTCGTCGGGGATGAGTGTGATGCCGTTCGTGCGTCCGCTCAGCCCCCAAAAGAGCCCGGCGGCGGAGGGATCGCCTTCAAAGGGCAGGAGGATGGTGTTGAACGGATAGTTGATGTTGCGGCTGGTCGCGCTATTGAACAGGCGCACGCGATCGGCCTCGCTTAAGCTGCCTCCGGCGGCGGGGGCGGTCGGCAGTCCGTCGGCGATGAGTAGCAAGCTGCTGGGCCTCTCATTGAGTTGGCTGACGGTCTGGACCGCCTTGCTTAAGTCAGCCCCTCCACTGGCTTCGAGGCGATCCAGCTGTTCGAGGGCGCCGAGCAGTGCGGCATTGTCATAGGGATCAAAGTACGGGTTGGCCGGACTGCCTGACAATGCGGAGGTGTTCAGGTTCATTTGGAAGATCGCCACCTGGGTGCCTTGCGGGATGGAAGCAAGGACGGTGCGGACCGCCGCCTTGGCCCGCTTCCATTTGTCCGAGCTTGCGCCTTGTCCGCTTTGGAGCAAGCGCACGGCTTCGTTGGCATCCGGGGCCAGCATGCTCCCTGAATTCTCCAGCAGGATCACCACGCGCGGCGCCCTCAGTTGCAGGCCGGACAGGTAGCTCTGGTCGGCGGAGGGGCGATCCAGTCCGGCGGCTTCGGATTCGGTTTCCGACTCCACCGCTTCCAGGGCTTCCGCCTGCGCTTCAATAGCCTTGGCCAGACGCTCCTGCTCGGCCGCCAGTTCGGCCAGGCTGGTGGCATTCGTGCCCGGTTGGGGGTCGAGGGCACTGAGGTCCTTGTCCAGCGCCTTTTGACGCGCTTCGGCCTGCTCGATCGCGGCATGCAGTGTTTGGGCTGCTTCAAGTGCCTGTGATGCGTCTTCTTCGCTGAAGACGATCTGTTGCTTGGCTGTCAGGATGAACAGCAACAAGACCGCCCCGAACCCGCAGCAGATGCAGTCCATGAAAGAGAGGGCGGAGCTCTGTGCCTCGCGGCGTTTCATACGGGATGCGGGATGGGGGATGCGAGATGGGGGGCGTTAGGCCTCTTCGGTCTTCTCGGGGGATGCGGGTTCCTTACTGTCGTCGGGCAAGCTGCGGTCGTAGAGTTTGTCCAGCAGCTGTTCGCGGCAGAAAGTCTGAAGGCGCAGGATCAAGCCTTCCTGGTTCCCCTGCAGCAGGTGGATCAAGAGCATAAGGAGGATGCTGATGATTAGGGCGACCAGGGTGGAGTTGAATGCGACTCCAAGCGCGCTGGTTACGCCGGATATGTCGCCTTCCAGAGCCTCGTTGGCCCGGCGGAGTGCGACGCCGATTCCGCGAACGGTTCCGATGAATCCGATCGAGGGAATGGCCCAGACTAAATAACGTAGTACAGATAATTCGCTCTCTTGTTGTTCGGCTGCGACGCCGATCCGCCCCATGATGGTCTCGGTGCTTTCCGGGACGCTGCCGGTCATATGGTAGCGCTCCAAGCCGCGAGCCAGGACGTAGGGCAGGATCTTGTTCCCGAGTTCGGCGTCCTTGCCATGATTTTCGATTTCATTGGCTAATTCCTGTGCCTGCTTCCGGTTGATGCTGCCGCGGATGCTCTTTAGCTTTAGCATTTCGGGGCGGCTTTCGATGCCGGGTGCCGGGTCGAACAGGTCCACCACCTTGGCTTCGGACCGGACCTGGTGGAACTTGTAGGCCAGGATCATGATCCCCCAGATGAAGAGGGAAATGCAGACCTGCTGCTCCATATCCTTCAATATGACGAATAGATTGGCCCAGGTGCTTCCGCTGTCGACTCCGTAAAGCGCGGCGGTGGCGGCCTTGTTGGCGGCGGGGCGGATCAGGCCGGCGTAGAAAACGCCGACAAAGATGAAGGAGGCGATCAACCCCAGGCTGAAAATTAGGCCTTTTACCGTGAAGAGACCACGTTCGGGATTTCTTAAGCTCATATTACCTTGGAGTGTGGTTCAGCTAAGGGGAGATTGCAATAAAGCTCAAAGTTTAGATTGTACGCTAAGCATTGCGTTTTAGGGACGTATTCCTATTTTTCCCGCATGACCATGAAAATTTTGTCCTACTCTCTACTTATTGCCGCCTTGCTTGGGGGCGGTTGTTCGACCGGTCCTGCCAGCGGGCCCAATTCCGGCCGCAATATCGGCGCTGTCACCGGCGCGATCCTCGGCGGGATTGCCGGCAATAACATGGGGGACGGTAGCGATGTGAATGTGGTCGCGGGGGCGGTCCTCGGAGGTATTCTCGGAGGTGTCGCCGGCAACGAGGTGGATAAGCGTCGTGAAGAATTGGAAGCTGCCGAAGCGCAGCGGCAGTATGAGTATGAGAAAGAGGTTCGCGAGCAGGCCAAACTGGAAGAGGAAATCAAGGGACTTGAGGAACAGAAGGTGCAGGACAACATCGCGCGGACCGCGACGGACGCGGACGTGAAAGCCGCGGAGCAGGAAGCCGCCCGGGTTGAAGCCGAGCTGGCTGCCAAACGTAAGGCATATGAGGAATCGCAGGAGCGTGCAAAACGCATTCTGGAAGCGCAGGAACGGATCGCCAAGGCGCAGCAGGAACTTGACGAACTGGAAGCGAAGGAAAACGGTACGGCGTATTGACCGGCCGCTACGTGGCTGTCTTGGCCGGTATTTTGTATCCGGAAATAGACTACGCAGCGAAGCTTGCTCGCGGGTGTGAAGAACATACGGTTCCCGGTGTTGCAGGGGGGCTTGGATCGCAAACCTGAGAGCTGTTTTTTACTTTGTCATGACCGGGGTTCGGGGCTTTAGTTGTCTGTCCCTCCCTACTACCAGGGCTTTATGAACCGGATACGCATCTACCACCTGACCGAGTATCGTTTTTCAGCTCCCGTGTCCTTTTCGGAGCATCGGCTCCTATTGCGACCCCGGGAAGGACATGATATCCGGATTGAGTCTTCCCGCCTGTCGGTCAGCCCGTCCCATCATGTGAAGTGGTATCGAGACATCTACGGCAATTCGGTGGGGCTGCTCCGTCTCACTGAGAGCTCGGACTGCCTGCGGATCGAAAGCGAGGTCTTTATCAATCACTACGAAAGCCAGCCGCTCAACTTCATTGTGGATGAACGCGCGGTGACCTACCCTTTTCCCTTCGAACCCGAGGAGCGTCTGGACCTGCTGCCTTACCGGAGCCACACCTGGCCGAATGAGACGAAGCGGCTGAAGGAATGGGTGGCGCGTTTCTGGCGTCCGGGGCAGTCGATCGAGACCTATGTCCTGCTCGATCAAATGAACAAGGGGATCGTGAATGACTTCGCATATCGCATGCGAGAGGAGCCCGGGGTGCAGAGCCCCGCGCAGACGCTCATGCTCGGGTCCGGCAGCTGTCGTGACTTTGCCGCCTTCTTTATCGAGGCCTGCCGCTATCTGGGCTTTGCCATCCGTTTTGTGAGCGGCTATCTTCATAACCCGGGCAGTACGCAGCACGGGTCCACCCATGCCTGGTCCGAGGTCTATTTGCCCGGTGCGGGGTGGATCGGGTTCGACAGCACCAGCGGCCAAGTGACCGGTGATCATCATATTGCCACCGCGGTACACCGCCACCCCGAGTCGATCCCCCCGGTGGCCGGTCGTTTCACCGGGCCGGGAGCTGTGCAGTCGCAGCTCACTGTTACGGTTGACGTCAGTGCGGTTTGAGCTCAGAGGGGAGGGATGATGGACACACTGGAAGGGCTGCGCTACGGGGCACTCGAGGAACGCTTGGCGGCCTCGGGGGTGAATCCTGTGCACGCAAAGCCGCTTTTCAATGCCGTTCAGCGCAAGTTGCTGCGCGGTGGTTTGTCCGAGGTGGAGGGGGTCCTGCCTCCCTTGCAGCGGTGGTTGGACTCTGAGGTAGCACCCGGTCATTGCCCGATCGACTTGGTTGATGAGACCCCGAGCTCGGATGGTTTTACCCGCAAATACCTGTTGCGCCTCCATGATGGCGCCGAGGTCGAAAGTGTGCGGATGGGTTTTCCCGGGCGCTACACGGCATGTCTAAGTAGTCAGGTCGGCTGCGCCATGGGCTGCGTGTTCTGTGCGACCGGTCAAATGGGATTTTCCAGAAACCTGAGTGCGGGTGAGATTGTGGCGCAGGCGCTCCATGTCGAACGCGAGCTGCGCAAGGATACGGGTGAGCAGCTGCGCAACATCGTGATGATGGGGATGGGGGAGCCTTTGCACAATTTCGAGCCGACCATGGACGCGCTGGAAATTCTGACCGACACGCGTGGCCTGAACATCGGCCCGGCCCGGGTCGCGATCAGCACGGTCGGCTATATCCCAGGTATCCAGAAGCTGGCCCGGCACCCGAAGCGTTATTCGCTCGCCGTGAGTTTGCATGGCGCGAGCGATGCGGAACGGGGCAAGTTGATCCCGATCAACAAGCGCTGGCCCTTGAGCGATTTGCTTGAGGCCTGCCGCGAGTATTCCGCAATCAAGCGGGCCCGTGTCTTCTTTGCCTGGACCTTGATTCGTGGTGTCAATGACAGCGATGATCATGCGCATCGATTGGCAAACCTGCTTCATGGCATGGACGCCCACGTCAATCTGATCCCGCTCAACCCGACCGAAGATTATGACGGACAAGCCCCCGACGAGCTACGTGTGCGCGCTTTTCAGCAAATTATTCAGGACGCCGGTCTCCCCAGTACCGTGCGTCAGCGCAGGGGGATCGATGTTGCGGCTGGTTGTGGGCAACTGAAGGCGAAGAAGCGCTCACGTTTGCAGCGGTATTAGCGGCCAATCCGCTTGCCCAGCCAAGCGGAGGCTGCCAGTTTGTCCCTGTGTCGAAAAGCGAGTTAGAACGTACCGCATTGCGCAATGTGCGCTGCTTTACCCTGTTCCGGATGTTTTTTTCGGCGCGCTTCTACTATCCGGTCTATACGCTGCTCTTTCTGGATTTCGGGCTGAGCCTGGAGCAGTTTGGTATCCTCAACGCAATCTGGGCGGTGACGATCGTACTGTGTGAGGTTCCCTCGGGGGCGCTTGCAGACACCATTGGTCGGCGCAAGTTGCTGATCGCGGCGGGGCTTTGCATGGTGGTTGAAATGGGGGTCCTGCTGATTGCGCCGATCAACGGGGGACCCCTCCTCTTTGGGCTTTTTGCGGTGAACCGGGTCGTCAGCGGACTGGCGGAGGCTGCCGCGAGCGGGGCGGATGAGGCTTTGACCTACGATTCGCTAAAGTATGCCGGTCTCGAGGACCGATGGGGTCTGGTGCTGGAGCGGGTCCAGCGGGATACTTCACTTGCATTCTTCTTTGCCATGACGCTGGGGGCGGCTGTCTACGATCCTGACATGGTCAATGCCGTGCTGCGTCTCTTTGATCCGGAAATCACGCTGGTGCAGTCTCAACTGGTCAAGTTGCCCGTATTGATGACTTTTATTTCGGGGTTGGTTGTTCTGCAGACGGCAGTCCGCATGAAGGAGGCGCCTCTGGAAGCCGGTATGACCGTGCCGGAGACCCTTGCGCGAAGCTGGCGTCAGACGGTTTCGGCCGGGAAGTGGATTTGGGCCACGGCTTTCCCCTTCGGTATCCTGCTGGCCATCATGGCGGTGGACAATGTGATCCGGCAGTTTCTCACCCTGGACAGCAAATACTGGCATGTGATCGAGTTGCCGATTGTGAGTTATGGGCTGATTGGCTCCGGTATGGCTTTTATCGGTATTTTCGTCCCCCGGTTGGCGCGTTGGATGGCCGATCGCTTTCGTCCGGTCCAGGCTTTTCTCATGACCTGCGGCTTGCTCTTGCTGGGGCTCGTTGGCGTGAGCCGTGTGCTGCCTTACTGGGGTGTTTTACCTGCTTCCCTGCTATTTATCTGCATGGGCGTGGCGAACTATCTGGTCAGCCGCTACCTGAATGAGGCGGCGCCCTCGGAGCAGCGGGCCACCGTCTTGAGCTTCAAGGGGCTGTCCACCAACTTTGCCTATGGCACGGTATGCCTCTTGTATTCGGCCTTGATCGCGGCAATCAAGCTGGAGACCGATGTGACCGCGTTTGGCAGTGCGGGGGCCTATCAGGACGAAGTCTTTGTGCGCTCCCTGGCATGGGCGCCCTGGTATTTCCTTGTCACGGTCGGGCTGGTTTTCATCGTGCGCTGGCTCCGCTTTGCCCGCTCCGAATCGGGGGCACGGGGTTGATTTCGGGGACTGTTACAGCCTGGTGAAAGGAGGTCGATCCCGTGAAACGCGTCTTGCATTTTCCTCAAAGCATGAAATAACGCCCTGCTACTATATCACTTGTTAATATTCAGAGCGTGGGTAAAGGATCCGTGGAGACAGTTTTGTATTCAGAGAGAGATCGAGTCCAATAAAGGGCACTCAGGGCAACGAAGCAGTGGCATAGCGTTAAAGATAGAGAATCAATGAATACAAAGATGTATGTGGGCAACCTGCCCTTTTCCGCTACGGATGTGGACATTCGTGAGCTGTTCGAGTCGCAGGGTCCAGTAAGTGACGTGTTTATCGTCAAAGACCGTGAATCCGGTCGCCCTCGCGGCTTCGCCTTCGTGACAATGGAAACCAAGGAAGGCATGGATGCCGCTATTGAAAACCTGAATGGCCAGGATTTCTTGGGTCGCGCTCTGACAATCAATGAAGCCCGTCCGCGTGAAGAACGCCCTCAAGGTGGTGGTCGTAGCTTTGGTGGTGGCGGAGGCCGTGGTTTTGGCGGCGGCGGTGGTCGTCGCGACTTCGGTGGTGGCGAGCGTCGCGGTGGCGGCGGTGGCGGCCGTCGTGAATTCGGTAGCCGTGACCGTGGTAGCCGCGGTGGCCGCGACTACTAGTCGATCCCGACCATTTCATTACTTTCAGCGGGGCTCAGCAATGAGCCCCGTTTTTTTTTGCCTGCGTCGGCCGGGCTAGACCGTGTCGCCTTTGTCGGTCTCCTCATCCTCGTCCCTCTGCTCGCCGCTTTGCTTGACCAGGCTCTCCCGCGCCATGGTCATGCCGTTCCGCGCGGCGCGATAGAGGGTGGCAGTGGTGCTTTTTCCTGTGCTTTTGAGCATTTCATAGGGGAAGGCGGTCATGCGTCGCATGCCCATGCTGAGTCCGGAGGTGCTGAAGAGGCTGTTGCGGACGGAGGCAAAGACCTGGTCGCGGACCTCGGACTCACTGACCGTGCCGGCTTCCTCGACCATGGACAAGCGGTGCCAGGCGTAGAGGCCGGCGAGGGCGGCGGCGAAGAAGACAAAATCGATGCCGCGGAAACTGAGCGCAGGGATGGAGAGTGCATTTTCCGGCGATGCGGTATCCGCATTGTAGAAGATGTTGATACTGATTTCCCGGATCGCGAAGAAGCTGCCGATGGCGCCGCCGACGATGGGAGCCACCGCGGCGGCGAGACCCGCGCAAAAGGCATTGGTGCCGAGATATGCGGTGGCTTTGCCGTGGGGCGCCAGACGCAGGGCGATATTGGCCGCGCAGAGGTTGAAGCCGGCGGTCGAGATGCCGCCGATTATATGGATGAGGATGAGCAGCGGAATGGTCAGGCTGTGACGCTCCGGCAGGGTGGTGAAGGGGTAGAGGAGCAGGAGGAGAATGAAGAGTGGTACGGAGACGCGTAGTACACTTTTGTTGCTATAGCGGTCCGCGATCGCGCCCCAGACCTTGAAAAAGTAGATATTCGTGACCTGACTGAGCACCGCGAGCAGGATGACGCCGCTCATCGGGATACCGATCCGGTTCAACATGTAGACGGCAAAGAAGGCCCCGGACATGATCACCGTGAAGCTCCAGGAGGCGGAGAAGAAGAGCAGGCGGCGGAAATTCGGATCTTTAACGGGGTTGAGGAGTGAACTCAGCCACTGCTGGCCGGAATCCGGCGGGGGCATGCGTGGTTCCGGCACATGGGTGAGGAGCTTGACGCCATAGAGCCCGCAGATGGCGGCTCCGAGGAAGATGAAGCCGTAGGCCTTGCCGGGTTCCCCGATCAGTGAGCTCAGGCCGTCGATACTGAAACCGGCGAGCACACTCAGCACCGCACCCAGAGCGGTCGCGGCCGCAAGGCGTGAGGCGAGGTAGCTGCCCATCGTCTGTTGCGGTACAATGTCCTTGATCCATGAACTCCAGGAGCAGCCGGCAAAGGAGCCGCCGAAGAAGAACAGGATCATGAAAAGGGTGAACAGGAAGACTTTGGTTCCGTCGGGAGCGAAGAAGGGGGTGAACGCGGCTGCGACGAGGGCGATGCGGGAGGCTCCGGCAAAGAGTACAGTGAGTAGTTTGCGCAGACCGACGCGTTCGATCACGAGGATGGCCGGGATCTGGGCCATTTGCGCCATGGGCGCCAGACTGGCCAGCAGGCCGATGACAAAGTTGCTGGCTCCGAGTGCCAGAGCCATGCCGGGCAGAAAGGCGCCGGTTACCAAGAGGGTCATGGCATGGGAGCACAGTCCGTCGTAGAACAAATATTTCAGGCCGGACTCGCGGTCCTTTTCACTCAGTTGTGTCGTCGGTGTATACCAAGGCATAATCTCGTCTGCGGCAGATAGGGTGCCAAACTTTGGCCCTGATGCAAGTGGCAGGCGGACTTCGCGCTGGCTCGGAATAGCGCGCGACACGCGCGCACGCCGCTGTAGAAACGATATTTATGTGGTGTGTCCGCTTAGGGACGCTTCACGGTCGACGTTGTCGCACCGCTTCAGCCGTGCGACCGTACCGGTCGGTCGATACTGTTTGCACATTCGGTCGACCGGCTCAAGCAGGTCGACTACGCTTGGACGAAGGCTTTTTGCAGTAGCGCTTTCAATCGCTCGATGCCGCTGCTTGAAGTCTTGGCGATGAAACCACGGGCATGGGTGAAGTGCACATCGTCCTCCGAGTCGATCCGGGTGAACTCCATGCGTGGATCATCGTTGTAGCGGCGCATGCCGTAACCTTCGCCACGGCGGTCGGGGTAGACCATGGCGAGCACTTCGTTTTCCAGGCCTAGTTGTTCGATATAGCGCCCGAGGCCGGCAGAGGGTTCGTCCGGCATGGGGTCGGTGCGCGGCATGAAGAGTGCCTTGAAGCCTTCCAGTTCCCAGATCTCGGCGTGTCCCTTGATGTAATCCAAGCGTTCGCGCAGGCTGGTGATGTACTCCAGCAGGTCCTGGCCCACCATGCGCATGACTTCCCAGACCGGTTCGCCGGATTGATGGACCGGCTTGGACGCAAAACGGCGCAGTAAGGTGACATCCACAGGCGAGTTGAGCTTGGAGAGGACGTCGCGCTCGGTGCCGAGCCATTTCGCGGTGTCGACCGGGCCGCGGCAGTCGAGCCACTCCGAGGTCTCGAGCCAGTCGCAAAAGCTTTTCGCATCTTCATAGAGCCCGAGCCGCTGGAGCACCAGCGAGAGCGCGCAGGTCGGCGCATGGTCACGGGGAAACTGGTGGTGGTCGAAGTTCATCAATGACGCATCATGCTGGTCGCCGATGTCGACGACTGCGACTTTCGGGTCCGACAGGTCGGCTTCGGTGGGGTCCCTGCGCTCAATGCGCACCGGATCTTTTGCCAGCAGCACGCAGCAGGCGAGGAAGTCGTCTTTGTGGGCGCCGCCCGGATGAGTCACGATGGTTGTCAGCATCGGGGCAAGGTAGGGCGGGGAGGCCCGAGGTCGAACATGGAATGCGTTTTGCATGGAATTCGCTTCGGGAGTAGACCCACTTTCGAGTGTGCTGCGAGGACAAGAGAGGGCGTGATGTGAGCCGCTATTTGGACTGGATGAGGCCATCGCCGATCAGATCGATGGTTTCGAGCTGATGTTTCAATGCCTTCGACTCACTTTTGTGAGCCCTGAAGTGTAGGTGGTTGGGATCATCGCAGGTTCCGATTTGAGTGATTGCACCTTCAACGAGGAGTGGCTCCAATACTGGCTTCAGTTCTTCAAAACTGAAGCGACGGATGTAGGCAATTTCTTCAGGATAGGTATTCGCCATCTCCAAGACGCTGATGATTTGGACGGTGCCTTTGTCGCGATTTGTCCAAGTATAGCCTGTTGGTTCTAGTAAGACGTCGAAGAGTTGCGGCCACGCTACATCTTTTAGCTGGATGCTGGTTTTATGGGATTTAGGAAAGGTCTCCGGTATTGCCAAATTTAAGTTAAAGAGTTCCGCCACGTTACTCATGATGACGCTGAGGTCCTCATCGATGAAGTGTATCGAGAGGGTTTCCTCAGTTGAGGGCTTCTTCAGGCTGTCCGTCTGCTCAGTCACCGGTGTGCTGCCGCAGATCCATTCGCGTGGCTTGTGCTTGCGTGTGGACTGGGGCCACACGTTGTCCTTGGGATCATCCGCTTGGTGATAGCCGTTGTCGTTCGTGCGGTCCGTTCCGACTGACCAGAGCCGGTATTCGTCCGCATTGACCCTTTCATAATGGTAGGGGGCAGCGGTAATCGGATCGTTTTGAAGGGTCGGCAGGATATCCGGGTATAGCGTGTCCAGTTCTGCTGGAAGTTCGCCATGTGCGCGGTGGTAGAGTTCGAGTGCACAGGCGAGGGCGCACATGTCTTTGCTTTGTTGTAAGTGGATGGTGGTTTCCCAAATCTTTTCAAACGCAGGTAAGGCCATGGCCGCCAGCAGATTGAAGAACTTTGGTTCGAGGATTATTTGCTCATAGTTCTCCTTGATGGCATCCATTCGATCCGTGTCCAAGGCTCGCTTCGAGCTGTCATAGATCTCCAATTGGAAACTTGTGTAATGTGTGCATCGGCTGAAGAGGATCCATTGCCAACCTTTTGGGAGCAAGCGGCTGATAAGCCTGTATTGGTCTGTTTCAAGGTTGATCAAATCCACCATTTCGAGATCGAGTTTTTTCTCCATGCAGAGCTCTGCGTAGCGTAAGCCGGCTGCGATTTCTGTCTCGAAGGAACTTTCGAGCTTTTCCAATGGTGCACCCTCCAGGCATTCTAACATGATCGACTGCAGTTCCGCATCCGAGAACAAGTCCATTTTCAGGCCTTCTGTATAGCTTGGTAGGATGAAATTCTTTTCAACCACTACCTCGATCATGGCATTGACTAGAAAATAAGGCTGGGGGTTGAGCGTGCTCAATCGGCGCATGGCAGCGATATTTTCGAGTGCCAAATCCGGCCGGTTCTGGTGCAGGTGCACCATGGCTTCAGCCCAGAGCAAGGTGGTATAGTTGCGTACTGCAGTAAACGGTATAATGGCTGAGCTGAATGGGTCGCCCAGGTAGTTGCCATCCATTCGGGCCAGCGGGCGCTCGATGCATGCTTTCCGGAACTCCGCGATTAATTCCCGGTAAGGTTCGAGCTTTTTAATGAACTCCTGTATCGCCTCAGGGGAGCTGATAGATAGGTCCACTTGTCTCAATTCGGAAGTCAAGCTGTTCAAGTCATTCACCGGGCCCCATCGCTCCTCCCAGCTGAGTACTTTGTTCGCCTCGGGCTCGTTTCGTTCCTGATGCCAATAGGCGATCATGGGAGCTTTATTTAGGTTCAACTCGTCGGGGATTTCTTCGGGAATGTAATCGGTCCAGTCGACCGTCACTCCTTTCGCTGCAGTAGCTTCCACGACACGATCCCACTCCCGCTTGCCACGCCAGTTTTCCTCAATAACAAGCAAGGTTAGAACGAGCAACAAAACAGCGAGTGCCAGGAATGTGCGCTTCAGTGTTTTTCGTGTAGACATATGCTCGATCGTCTAGGGATTTACCGGCTGATGCGATCTAATTAATTAACCGTTCGTTCCGTCCGCGGTGCGGCATGTTCGTAGAGGTGGTGGATTAGGATTAAGATTAGGATTGGGATTAAGAGTAAGAGGTGGGGGCACAAAAAAGTCCCCGTTCTTTCGAACGGGGACTTTGAAAATCTGACTTCTGTCTTCCGACGTCTGTCCTCTGGAATTACTTCTTCTTGGCTTCTTCGCGCTCCTTGGCCTCCTTGATCACCTGCTCGGCGACGTTCTTCGGGCACGGAGCGTAGTGGGAGAATTCCATGGAGAACTGGCCACGACCGGAGGTCATGGTACGGAGGTCGCCGATGTAACCGAACATTTCGGAGAGCGGTGCGTCGGCCTTGATGCGGATGCCGGTGTTGGCCGGTTCCTGGCTCTTGATCATGCCGCGGCGACGGTTGAGGTCGCCGATGACGTCGCCCATGTTTTCCTCACCGCAGAAGACGTCGAGCTTCATGATCGGCTCGAGGATGTCCGGCTTGCCCTTCGGGATCGACTGGCGGTATGCGGCCTTGGCTGCGATTTCGAAGGCAACTGCGGAGGAGTCGACCGCGTGGAAGCCACCGTCGGTCAGCGTGACCTTGAGGTCCACGGTCGGGTAACCGGCGAGCACACCCTTGCCCATGGAGTTCTTGAAGCCCTTGTCAACCGCAGGCCAGAACTCGCGGGGAACGTTACCGCCGACCACTTTGGATTCGAATTCGTAGGTCTTCTTTTCGCCGTTCTCGTCTTCGACTGCCGGTTCGATGGTGTAGTCGATTTTCGCGTACTGACCGGAACCGCCGGATTGCTTCTTGTGTGTGTAGCTGTCGGTGACCGGAACGGTGATGGTTTCGCGGTAAGCGACCTGCGGCTTGCCGATTTCAGCTTCGACGCCGTAGGTGCGCTTGAGGATGTCGACCTTAATGTCGAGGTGAAGCTCACCCATGCCCTTGAGGATGGTTTCGCCGGAATCCTCGTCGGTTTCAACGCGGAAGGAGGGGTCTTCAGCGACCATCTTACCGATGGCGACGCCGAGCTTTTCAGCCTGGCCTTTATCCTTCGGCTTGACGGCGATGGAGATGACGGGTTCGGGGAAGACCATCGGCTCGAGTGTAGCCGGGTGGTTCGGGTCACACAGGGTGTGGCCGGTCTGTACGGTCTTCATGCCGAGCAGGGCGACAATGTCGCCGGCTTGCGCGGATTCGACTTCGTTGCGGTCGTTGGCGTGCATCTCAACGATACGGCCGACGCGCTCGGTCTTGCCGGTGAACGAGTTGAGAATCGACATGCCCTTCTCCAGCTTACCGGAGTAGATACGTGTGAAGGTCAGGGCGCCGTACTTGTCGTCCATGATCTTGAACGCAAGCGCGCGGAGCGGCTTGTCCACGGAGACTTCCGCTTTGGCGCCGGTCGGATTCCCTTCGGCGTCCACTTCTTCCTGCGGCTCGACTTCGGTCGGGCTCGGCAGGTAGTCGACGACGGCGTCGAGGACCAGTTGGACCCCCTTGTTCTTGAAGGAAGAACCGCAGTAGGTGGGGAAGAAGGAGAGGTTGATGGTGCCCTTGCGGATGCACTTCTTGATCGTAGCCAGGTCCGGCTCGTTGCCTTCGAGGTAGGCTTCCATCGCCTCGTCGTCCTGTTCGACGGCGGTTTCGATGAGTGCTTCACGGTATTCCTCGACCTTGTCGGCCATGTCGGCCGGCACGTCCTGGATTTCGTAGTTCATGGGATCTCCGGAATCATCCCAGACCCAAGCCTTGCGGGTGAGAAGATCGACGACACCCTTAAGGTCGCTTTCGGTGCCGATCGGCAGGACCATGACAAGCGGTACCGCACCGAGCACGGTCTTCACCTGATCGACAACCTTGTAGAAATCGGCACCGATACGGTCGAGCTTGTTGACATAAATGAGACGGGACACTTCCGAGTCATTGGCGTAGCGCCAATTGGTTTCGGATTGGGGTTCCACGCCGCCGGAGCCACAGAACACACCGACGCCGCCGTCGAGGACCTTCAGGGAGCGGTACACTTCAACGGTGAAGTCCACGTGGCCCGGGGTATCGATGATGTTGAAGCGATAGGGCGCATTGGCGTGCTGTTGCTCGCTGCCCGGCCAGAAGCAAGTGGTGGCGGCGGACTGAATGGTAATACCGCGCTCTTGCTCCTGTTCCATGAAGTCGGTTGTGGCCGCACCATCGTGCACTTCACCCAGCTTGTGGATCTTACCGGTGAGCTTGAGGATACGCTCAGTGGTGGTCGTCTTGCCGGCGTCAACGTGGGCGAAGATACCAATATTACGATATTTGGATAGGTCGGTCATGGTCTGTTTGTGTGTTAAACTCGGTTCCGGGCCGCTGCTTTTCTGGGGAAATCAGACGGGCGCAGAGGGTGGAATTTTCGAAAAAGAGGCGGAGATTAGGACTCGCGGCAAATACTGCAAGGCCAGAAAAAGGGAGATTGTGCAGAACTTCGGCCGCGATTTCAGGGCCTGTCCGTGGGGGCGGAGAATGCGGGTTCCCGGTGTCTTGGGCGAACGCTCGGGTTAGGAGGCATTGCGCCGTGGCTCAGCCTCGCTGATCGGGGCCAATTTCCGGCTGCTCCATTTGTGGGAGGCTACGAGCGCTTGTAGAATCCCGCCGCCTGCAGTTTCTCCATCAGGCTGGTCGCAGGCCCTGCGCGGTTCAGTATATAATAATGGATGCCGGGGGCGCCGCGTTCCAGTAGTTCGCGGGCCTGGCGGTAGGTCCAGTCCACGCCGACGGCTTCGATGGCGGTTTTGTCGCCATCGGCGGCAAGGAGCGCATCTTCCAGTTCGCGGGGGAGGCTGGCGCCGCACATCTCACAGAAGCGTTTTGCTTGTTCCAGACTGCTGACCGAGAGCAGGCCCGGGAGAATCGGGATCCGGATACCTGCCTGCCGGCAGCGGTCGACGAATTGAAAGTAGAGTGCGTTGTCGAAGAAGAGCTGTGTGGTGATGAAGGTGGCGCCAGCGTCGACCTTGCGCTTCAGGTTCAGCAGGTCGAGTTCGGGGGAGGGGGCTTCCGGGTGGGTTTCGGGGTAGCCGGCCACGCCGATGGCGCAGTCCGGGTGTTCCTCCCGGATGAGCCGTACCAGTTCGTTGGCGTAGCCCAGTCCCTCAGGGTGCGGCTCAAAACTATCGGCCCCCTTGGGCGGATCGCCGCGCAGTGCCATGATCTGGTCCAGCCCGGCCGACTTGAAGCTCTGTATGATGCCTGCAAGCTCCGAACGGGAGTGCCCCACGCAGGTCAGGTGTGGCATCATGGTGTAGCCATAGTCCTCATGCAGTTTCCGGGCGTAGCCCAGCGTCCGGTCGCGTGTGCTGCCGCCGGCACCGTAGGTGATCGATGCGAAGTCGGGCTTGAACGCTTGCAGGCGCTCGGCGGTGCGCAGTAGGTGCTGCGCCGCTTCTTCGGTCTTCGGGGGGAAGAACTCGATGGAGAAAAGCGGCTCGCCGGATGCGAAGAGCTGATGAAGGGAGGATTGGCTCATTAACGTATCAATAAATAATGATATCTTGATATGTAAAGTTCTATGTGGCGCGCGGCGGTAAAACTTCGGTGGGACAGTATGGCGGGGCGCGCGGGGGGCGTGGTGGGGCGCTTTGTGGGGACGTTTGTTACGAATTATTCAACTGTGAACAAGTGTCTCAAGCGGCTCTGCAAAAGCTACTTAAAGTCCTTATGAACAAGTTGTTCACAATGATTTGCAACAGAAAAGAACTTGACCTGTGGGGGAAAATGGGGCTTTGTGGGGGAAATTGGTTTACGCGCGCATTGGATGGGGATCTTCAAAACAGGGTTATTTGTTGGCGAATACCGCCACAATTTGGACGACAAAGGTCGTCTGACTATCCCTTCGTCTTGGCGTCCCGAGGTCGATTCCGACCAGAACATCTTTCTCGCCGTACCCAATCCAAGTGGCTACGTGACGGTTTATCCGCCGAAGATGATCGCCCAGCTGGAAGAGCGCATGTCTCAGATCAGCATTGCGGACATCGAAGGGCAGAAGGCTGTCGCGGAGTTCATGGCCATGGCTCACAGCTTCAGCTGCGACAAGCAGGGGCGGATCAACTTGAACGACAAGTTGGTCGCCCATGCGAAGATCGGGAAGGAAGCCGTCCTTCTGGGGATGCTGAATTCCTTTAGTATCTACAGTCAAGAGGTCTACGACGCGGTTCAGGCCGAGACGAAGACCGACCCTGAAACCCAGGCCGCGGTCTTCAAGCGGTTCGGCTTATAACCGCTAACGCCATGCGAAGCCTCCTCCAGAACATTGCCCGCGAAAACTACCGTAGCTCGGGTTACATCACCCATCCCGGTAAAGAGCGTCGCACCCCCTGGACCTTTGCTTCGCCGCCACGCAGTCCATTTTTCACCACCAACGCCGTTCGCGACGCACTCCAGCGCCGCGAGCACGCACTTCTCCGCCACCAACACAAACCTACTTCCTTTCTAAGAACTTTCCTGAATGCTCTTATCCGTCGATGACCACGCAGCGGCGACGCACAACAGCGGCCACATTCCCGTCTTGCTCCGCGAGACTTTGGAGGTGTTGGGTCCGCGTGCGGGTGCGCGCTATCTGGACGGGACCTTTGGTGGCGGCGGTCATACCCGTGCACTTCTGAATGCTGCGGAGGGAGTTCATGTTACGGCCCTGGACCGTGATCCCGAAGCCGCGGTCCGGGCGCAAGCCCTGAAGGCCGAATACGGGGAGCGCTTCGAATTCGTGCCGATGAACTTCGGTGACTTGGCTGAGTTGGATGCCGGCGAGTTTGACGGCGCGCTTTTCGATTTCGGCCTTTCCTCTTTTCAACTGGATGACGGTTCCCGCGGTTTTTCCTTCCGCAGTGATGCGCCGGTCGACATGCGCATGAACCCACAGGAGGGCATTTCCGCTGCGGATTTTCTCGAAACGGCGGACGAGGAATCGCTGGTGCGCGCAGTTCGCAACTACGGAGAGGAGAAGCGCTGGCGCCGGGTGGTGAGCTCCATCGTCAAGGCGCGCGGCACCGGACGCTTGCAGCGTACGGCATCCCTCGCCGAGTTGGTCAGTGACGCGGTTGGCCCCGCACCGCGCGGGCGCAAGACCGTGCACCCGGCCACACGGACTTTTCAAGGTATACGAGTAGAAGTGAATGATGAGTTGGGAGCGATCGAGCGCGGCCTGCCGGCTGCGTTCGATCGCCTCCTTTCAGGCGGCGTGCTTGCGGCGATTAGCTTTCACTCCTTGGAGGACCGGATCGTGAAGCGATTCTGCCGCCGCATGGCGGGGCGTCCCGAGCATGCCGGCGACAGCCGCACTCAGGACCAGCGGGTGGTGTTGGCGGAAATGATTTCGACCCGGCCGGTCAGTCCGGCAGAGCAGGAGCTATCCTTGAATCCCCGCAGCCGCAGCGCCCGGTTGCGCGCAGTACGCAAACTTTAACCAACAACGACGACACGATGACATACCTAACTCCACAGACCCGCAAGGCGGGACTCCTGATGATCATGATGATGATCATCATGACGGCGAGCTGCGCCTTCACGATTGTGTGGATGCAACAGCAGATCTCCCGCACCGCTTCCCGCACGAAGCAATTGGAGGCCAATCTGGCCGAAACGGTGCGCAAGTTGAATTACCTCGATGAACGGATTGCCACCATGCACCAACCGGTTGTGTTGCAAGGCAAGGTGGCCGGGGCCCTGCGCCCATCCACGGAAAGTCAGATCGTGTGGGTGAGGGAGCAAACGGCCGGCGCCAACCGCGCCTATGCCATCGCGGCTCCGTACGAAACCACCATGGACCTAGCCTTTGTCGACCTGAATCAACAGCGATAAAACCGACCGGAGAACCCCAGTATGCATATTACCTCAAGCTACTATAGAGACCGCGGGAATACGCGTATCGATAACGACGACATCCAAGAACAAACAACCCGCCTGCCGCAGCGTCCGAATTCACGTGAGAACTGCCCGTTGCGTCCGTCCAAGCAAACACTGCGCCGGCTTGCCCGGCTTCAAGCTATCCAAACCTACCACGGTTCCGCCGCCTGAACTTCGTTAAATGAGTCGAGCTTTTGTTTCCAGTCCACGTGCAAACATCGTCTACAGCGCCATCGCTCTTGCGTTCTGTGTGCTCTTGGGACGCTTGGTCTACCTGCATATCTGGAAGCATGACGAACTCCTTGCCCAGGTAGAGAACAACCGGAAGGTCATGGAGGTGGTCAAGGCGCGCCGCGGGAACATCGTGGACGTGCGGGGCAATATCCTGGCGACGACCCGTACGTCCTATAATGTCGGGGTCGACCCGCAGTCGGTCCGGGAGGAGGATGCGGCACTCCTGCCGGAGTTGGCCCGTCTCCTCGGCGTACCCCTTGCCGAAGTGGAAGCCGCTTTCGAGACGAAGACGCGGAAGGGGGACGCCAGTTCCATGGATGTCCGCCTGATCCGCTGGGCAACCCTGGCCAAGGGGGTGGATGAGGCGACCTATGAGGCGGTCCGGGCTTTGAAGATCCGCGGCGTGTATGGAAATAGCCAATACGCCCGAGCCTATCCCGGAAAGCAGTTGGCGGCCCATGTCCTGGGATATATCAACCACGAGGAGACGCCGGTTACCGGCATAGAGCGGTTTTTCGACTACTACCTGCGCGGGCAGGACGGTTGGCGTGAAACGGAGCGCGACGGCCGTCGCCGTGAGCTAGCCCAGTTTCGCGACCGGGAAGTCGAGCCGACCAATGGCCTGAACGTTGAGCTCAATATCGACCAGATGGTGCAGCACATCGTCGAGCGCGAGATCGATCGTGTGGTGGGTGACTTTGACCCGAAGAGCGTCAGCGTGATTGTGAGTGAACCACGCACCGGCGCGGTTCTGGCCATGGCCAACTATCCGACCTACGATCCGAACGAGTTTTTCGATACGAAGAAATATCCGATCGATTGGCAGCGTAATCGCGCCCTCACGGATGTCATCGAGCCGGGCTCGACGTTCAAGATCGTTCCGGCAGCCGCCGCATTGAATGAAGGAATCGTGCAGCCGGATGATGTGTTCCAGACTGGTGTCGCGCTTGTCAGTTATAAAGGCCGAAACTTGAAACTGCCGGCCGACCACCATGTTTACGACCAACTGTCGGTGAAGGAGATCGTTGTGAAATCGAGTAACCGGGGGGCGGCCCATCTTGGCATGCTGCTTGGCGAACAGCGCCTCCACGATTATGCGGCTGCTTTTGGTTTTGGTGATAAAACCGGTTGTGCGCTGGGGGGAGAGGTCGACGGGACCCTCCACCCGGTTCGAAATTGGGACGGGTTGACGATTACGCGCATGCCGATGGGCCACGCCATCAGCGCCACGCCCATGCAGGTGCATTCCGCGATGTCAGTCATCGCGAATGACGGGGTACTGATGCAGCCGCAGATTGTGAAGCGTATCTTTGACTCGCGCGGGCAGAACCTCGTCTCGTTTGCGCCCAAGGCCAAGCGCCGCGTGGTTTCCGCTGAGGTGGCCCACGAAGTTTCGGAGATGCTCACTCAGGTCGTCAGCACAGAAGGGACGGCACGCAAAGCGATGATCAAAAACTACTCGGTCGCCGGGAAAACCGGGACGACCCAGAAGATCATCGATGGCCGTTATTCCAGCCGGCATCACGTGGCGTCTTTTACCGGTTTCCTCCCGGCTGAAAAACCCCAGTTGGTCATTACCGTAGTGGTCGACGATCCCCGTGGTACGGGGTATGGAGGTTCGGTCTCCGCGCCGGCCTTCCGCAATATCGCCGAAGCCTGCATTACCTACCTCGGAATCCGTCCGTCCAAACCTGATAACTCATTCCTTGCCTTGGAGCACCCTCCCTATGATCGGTCTCGCCGACTTTCAAATTAGTACGCTACTGGCAGCAGCCAGTTCCCGTCAGTCCTATTCCCGCCGCTTCAAATCCGAATCCAGCCGCGGTAGTGGTTCCTTGAACCCACGTCTGGAGGCACTCGTGCGCGGATTGCCTTCGAAGAGTCGCAAGCTGGGCTCGGACGCACGGGTGACCTGCCTGATCACTGACAGCCGACGGGTTGTTCCGGGTGCGCTCTTTTTTGCCATCGGCGGACTGCGGACCGATGGGAATTACTACATCGAGGAAGCTGTGGATCGGGGAGCGGTCGCGATTGTCACGGAGCAGGACCTGGGCGCACGCTTTCCCATCGACTTCATCCAGGTCGAGGATGTCCGCGAGGCATTGGCCGTCGTGTCCCGCAGCTTTTACGATTTTCCGGACAAGAGCCTGAACATGATCGGGATCACGGGGACCAATGGAAAGACCACGGTGTCAATGTTGACCCAGCATTTGATCGGCGGCCAGGACCAGGTCGGCTTGATCGGCACGATCCGCTATGATCTGGGGCGTCGGACCCTGCCATCCTTCCGCACGACACCGGAGTCGGTCGATGTCTACGCCATGCTTTCGCAGATGAAGGACAACGGCTGCAAGGATGCGGTGATGGAGATCAGCTCTCACGGCATCGACCAGAAGCGTATCTACGGGATGGAGATCGAGGTCGCCGCTTTCCTGAACCTGACCCAGGACCACATCGATTATCATAAGTCAATGGATGCCTATTTCCGGGCCAAACAGGGGCTGTTCCAGGGGGATGCCGGGTCGTTGCCGCGCAAGGCGGTCATCAACGTGGACTGCAAGTACGGGCGTATGTTGCTCTCCGGCATGCCCACCACCATGGAGGTCGAGACCTTCGCGATCGACCAGACGGCCGATGTGCAGGCACGCGAGGTGCAGCTCTTCGCGAACCGGACTGAATTCCTGCTTTCGTGGCCGGAGGGGCAGGTCCGGGTGGTCTCTCCCTTGCTGGGCCGTTACAACGTCAGCAACTTGCTGGCGGCTTTGACCATCGGGCGTGCGCGCGGGCACAAGATCGAAGCCATGCTGGAACGTCTGCCGACTTTTTCTTCGGTTCCGGGGCGGATGGAGCGCATCGATTGTGGGCAGGACTACAATGTTCTCGTCGATTATGCGCATACGGATGACGCCTTGAAACATGCCTGTGAGATGTTGCGCGAGCTGACTGAAGGCCGCCTGATTGTCGTCTTCGGCTGTGGCGGCGATCGCGACCGTTCCAAGCGTGCGCCGATGTTGCAAGCGGTGGTTTCGGGGGCGGATGTGGTCTTTGCCACATCGGACAATCCGCGCTCCGAGCCGCTGGACCAGATCTTTATCGACATGCAGGAGGGCCTGTCGTCGGGCTCGGATGTCCAGTTTGTCGAAGACCGCAAACGTGCGATCTCGCTGGCTTTGGATGCGGCGCGTCCGGGCGATTGCGTCTTGATTGCCGGCAAAGGGCATGAGGCCTATCAGGAATTCAACGGAACGGTGATCCCATTCGATGACCGGCACATTGCCCGTGAACTGATCGAACTGAAACACCCGGAGTTGGGGCAGGGCTGAGGCATGCTTTATGACCCGCAGGCAATTGAACAATGGTCCGGTGGACAATGGCAAGGCGAAGCGCCGGAGCGCATTACCGGATTCGCCTTCGATGCACGCCAGCTTAAGCCCGGCGAGTGCTTCTTTGCCTTGAGCGGAGGGCTGCGGGACGGACACGAATTTGTCGCTCAAGCCTTGCTCAAAGGGGCCTCGGCAGTTGTGGTTGAGCGTATCTTGCCATTGGACATTCCCCAGTTGGTGGTGACGGATAGCCTGCGCGCCATGGGCAAGATCGCCGCGGGGATCCGCTCGCGCTTTTCCAAGCCGGTGATCGGTGTCACCGGCAGCGCAGGTAAGACGTCGACCAAGGAGATGCTCTACGCTGTCCTGGGGCCGGAACGCACGCATGCGACAGCAGGCAACTGGAACAACCGGATCGGTGTGCCCATGACTCTCTTTGGCCTTGATGCCAGAAAAGAGGATTACGCGGTCATTGAGGCGGGCATCAACCAGCCGGGGGAAATGGCGCTGCTGGGCCAGATGATCGCGGCGGATTTGTGCATTGTGACCATGATCGGGGCCGCCCACCTCGAGTTGCTGGGTAGTTTGGAAGGCGTGGCTCGTGAAAAAGCCTTGCTCGCGGATTTCGCGGTGAGTGATTCGCCGATTATCCTGCCGAATGCGGCCCTCCAGTATCCTTCGTTTCGCAAGTTGGCGCGGCGTGCCATCGTCCTGGCCCGGCAAGGCGAAGTGATCTTCGGAAATCCGCGGGTGGTCGTTCACTATGAGCGGAGTGATGCGGGGCCGGGGCGGAGTTGTCTGCGCTTGGAAGGCGAAGAATTCCCCGAATGCTTTGAATTGGCGAGCCGGAGCCATGGAATTTGCAGTAATGCCGCCTTGGTCATCCTTGCAGCGCGGGAGCTGGGCTTGGACTTGGGGCAGGTTCGGGAACGCCTGTCCGTCTGGCGCCCTGCACCGGCGCGGGGCTGTGTGGCCGAATCTGAAGGGCGTTGGTACTACATCGATTGCTACAACGCGAACCCGTCCTCCATGGTGGATGCCATGGCTGCGTTTGCCGCTTCTGTGGATGAATCCACGCCGCGTTGCTATGTGCTGGGAGCGATGAATGAACTGGGAGAATCGTCAGTCGAATGGCACCGGAGTACGACTGCGCAGCTCGCTCCGCGGGCAGGGGACTGTCTCTATTTAGTCGGGCCCAAGCGATTGACGACCGCCTATCGTGACGGCGCCCTGGAGGCCGGGTGGTCCGCCGGATCTCTGCGTGAGGCAGAAAATGCGGAAAATCTGAAATCCTTCGTTGCCGAACGCGAAGGGGCCATCTTTCTGAAAGGGAGCCGGAGCTACGCATTGGAAATGCTGCTGCCCGAAACGCTCCGCTAAAAATCATACTTTTAACTTACGACCGACACTTTGCATGCTCAGCTATCTTGCCGACCTTGAAGCTTACTTTGGACCACTCCGCCTTTTTCGTTACATCACGCTTCGTGCTGCCGGTGCCGGGCTTACCTCGCTAGTGATCGGGTTCATGATCGGGCCCTGGCTGTTTGCCAAACTCCGTGCCCTCCGTGCCCGTCAATCGCTGCGCGGCCAGGATGAGGTCGGGGAATTGGCCAAGCTGCATGCCACCAAGGCGCAGACCCCGACGATGGGCGGGCTGATGATTTGCATTTCCGTGGTTGGCAGCACGCTGCTTTGGGCCCGACCGAATGTCTATGTCTTCACTGCCATGCTGGTCTATGTCGGACTCACGGTGATCGGTTTTCTGGATGATTACCTGAAGGTGGCGAAGCGCAATAGCGCGGGATTGCCGGGACGATGGAAACTGGCGGGGCAGGCGCTCTTGACCTTGCTTTCCGTGTGTGTGCTGATGGCTTTTCCGGAGTCGGCCGCGCGTATGCGGGAGCTTTGGGTCCCGTTCTACAAGGATGTACTTGTGACCCAGATGCCATTCTGGTTTCTGATCCCCTTCCTCTTCCTGATTCTCGCGGGTTCCAGTAATGCGATTAATTTGACGGACGGGGTGGACGGCTTGGCTATCGGCTGCACGGTCACTTCCGCGCTCGCCTACATGATCATGGCCTATGTGACCAGTCACGCCCTGATCGCGGATTATCTTTTGATCAGCCACAATCCGCAGGCCGGTGAATTGACTGTGGTCTGCTCGGCCTTGCTGGGAGCGAGCCTCGCCTTTCTCTGGTATAACTCGCATCCGGCTGAGGTTTTCATGGGCGATACAGGCTCGCTTGCGCTAGGTGGGCTGATCGGTATGATTGCCTTTATGGTGCACCAACCGCTCACCCTGATCATCGTCGGCGGTATCTTTGTCATGGAGGCGGGTTCGGTCATTCTCCAGGTCGGCTCTTTCAAGCTTCGTAAAAAGCGTATTTTCAGAATGTCGCCGATTCACCACCATTTCGAGCTGGGCGGCTGGCATGAAAACAAGGTGGTGATTCGTTTCTGGATCCTTTCCCTTATCTTTGCCATGGCCGGCCTCGCGACTCTGAAGTTGCGTTGACCGTCCCGCACGATTACCTTTCTCTGGTGCCCAGATGATCGACCTTCCCCATTCGACTTTCCTGCTGAAACTGCATGGAGTTTGCCATGGCTGAGCGAATTGCAGTTTTTGGTGCGGGAGTCAGTGGGTGTGCTGCCGCAGCCTTGGCAAAGGAGCAGGGGGCGGATGTCCGTATTTATGACGAACAAGGAAGAGGGGACGCGGCAAGGGTGGATGCCTCGGAGCTGTCCGGTTTCGACCTCCTGGTCTTTAGTCCGGGATTTTCCGGGCGACACCCCTGGCGTATTTTGGCGGAAGCTTCGGGAAAGCCGATCTATGGCGAGTTGGGGTATGCGGCCCGTTATTGGAAAGGGCAGCAGATCGGGGTGACCGGCACCAACGGTAAGACCACCTTGACGCGTTTGCTGGCTTCTGCCTTCGAGAACTGCGGTCATACCACGGTCGCGGTTGGCAACATTGGCGTGCCCCTCAGCGAGGTGGTGCTTTCGGATTTGAACCAGCCGGAGAGTATCGCGGTCTGTGAAATCAGCTCTTTCCAGGCGGAGATGCCGGAGGGCCTCTCGCTGGACGGCTTGTTGTGGACGAATTTTGCCGAAGATCATCTGGACCGCTATGCCACGATGGAGGAATATTTTAACGCGAAATCACGCTTGTTCGGGACGCTGAAGGAGGATGCGATTTGCGTGGTCGGGGAGGCTGTGGCCAACTGGATCGAGTTATACTGCCGGCATTTCAATGCCTGTGCGATTGCATACGGAGATCCGGTGCTATACGAGCAATTGGACGCGGATTCCCCTTTTCGTCGTCATCCCTATTCCGAGAACTTCGCCTTGGCTGCCGAATTCTGGTGGCTGATCGGGCAGAAGACCGAGTGTCTGATCAAGACGGCGAATGCCTTCGTCTTGTCGGAACACCGGCTTTCGGTCGTTGCCGAATGGGGCGGGGTGCGATTTTGGAATGATTCCAAAGCAACTAATTTTCACGCGACCTTGGCGGCGATTCACGCCAGGAGAGGTCATCGTATTGTCTGGGTTGGGGGCGGACAGTCGAAAGGTGGCGACCTCCAGTATTTTGCGAAATCCGTGGCGGGGCAGGTTGACCAGATTTTTCTTTACGGAGAGGTGGCCGGGGCCATGGCGGCGGCCCTCGGTGCGCAGTCGACTCCGGTCGAGGTGCACCCGCTCTGTGAAGATGCGATTCGCGCGGCTTGCGCCGCCGCTCTGGCGAATCCGCCGGCCGAGGTCGTCTTCAGCCCGGGCTTTGCCAGTTTTGACCAGTTTTCGTCTTATTCGGAGCGTGGAAAATGCTTCGTTTCCATAGTTTTAGGTTTGAAGCAATCGTCTCAAACGCAGTAGTCTTCAACCATACAGGCCAACCTATACTGAAAGTAACATGAAAGTTTCCAAAATCTTCGGATTTGTCCTCTTTTTACACCTCGGCGTGATCGGGGTGCTCATCGTCCAACCGGGATGCAGCACGACCCAACCGCCGACCCAGACATACCAGCAAAAGAGCACGCTCAGCGGCAATCCCATCCGTCCGACCGCCGATGGGCTGATTCCTGCCACACGGGTTGATTCCGGTCTGGATGCCGCCTTCAATGCCGGTTTCGAGGACGACCGCTATGCGCCACAGCGCCCGGACAATGAATTTGCGGAATTCGACGGGATCGGTGCGCTCGAGCCCATCCCCTCTATCCCCACCGTTGATATCGCAGGTCCTTCCTATGAAACCTATACGGTCAAGAAGGGCGACAGCCTCTGGGGGATCTCCAAGCGTTACAATGTTTCGGTAAGCGAACTGACTGCCGCGAACGGTCTGGACAAAAATGCGATGCTGAAGATCGGCCAGCAGCTTCAAATTCCGGTAGAAGGTAGTACCGCAATGGTGACCACGGTGACGCCGGATGCCTACCAGCCGACAGCTTACAACACGGGTACGCAGACCT